>JAUZQH010000153.1 GCA_030951065.1 Mariprofundus sp.
TACGGTGGTGCATATCAATGCCGGTGTGGCTGGTCTCGTATGTGCGCTGATGCTGGGGAAACGTACCGGTTATCCGAAAGAGCCGATGATGCCGCACAACCTGGTGCTGACTGTGATAGGTGCAGCACTGTTGTGGGTCGGCTGGTTCGGTTTTAATGCAGGTTCAGAACTGGCTGCAGACGGCACTGCGGGTATGGCGTTGCTGGTTACTCAGGTGGCTGCTGCAACGGCAGTATTGGCATGGTGCGTGGCTGAAAAAATGGTTTTCGGGAAAGCCAGTTTACTGGGCGCATGTTCCGGTGCGGTTGCCGGACTGGTGGCGATTACACCTGCTTCCGGTTTTGTCGGCCCGATTGGCGCACTGGCGATTGGCGCTGCTGCCGGCGCACTGTGTTTCTGTGCGGTAGCCTTCATGAAGAAAGCGCTGGGCTATGATGATTCACTGGATGCATTCGGCGTACATGGCATAGGCGGTATCGTGGGAGCACTTCTGACCGGCGTATTTGTTTCTGCCTCATTCGGCGGCGCAGGTCTGGCTGAAGGCGTGAGCATAGGGGGCCAGGTCATGGTGCAGCTCAAAGCGATTGTATTTACGATTGCCTATTGTGCGGTAGTAACATTCGTGATCCTGAAGGTGATCGATATGGTGGTTGGCCTGCGTGTTGATGAAGAAGCAGAACGCGAAGGTCTGGATATTACATCACATGGCGAGCAGGTGCTGGGTTAATCAGTAACTGTGATCATGCAAGAATTGTAGAAGATACTAAAAAATATTCCCACCCGGTTCAGGAATAGGGTGTCTTCTGCACAAAGGCAGGGAGCGGTTTTTTGCCGCTCCCTGTTTTTTTTGGATTGAGTAATTTCAGACGAGGTGGAAGCAAGGCTGAAGCCTTGCTTCCAGGGCTGTTAATGCAGTGGCCTCATGTTGTTAATTATACCGTTTTACGATGTGAAATAGAAAAGCAGCAGCAGGTTGGTGATGATCAGAATGATGGAAAGTCCACGCCAGAAGCTGACGGGATCACGTTCAAGAAGAGGCGCATGGGATTTCATTAGCGCCGGGTTGGGGTTGGTCAGGTCGCTAAGGAATTCGGACATTACTTCGTACCGTTTTTCGGGATCCGGATTGACGGCTTTCTTGATGGCACCGTCCATCCAGATCGGCACATTCAGATTATATTTGCGCACGGAGATATAATCGTAGCTCTTTCTGCGCGCGGTCTTGTCCTGTTCGGCGTACGGATAATGTCCGCCCGATAACATTTTGTACACGGTGACGCCGAGTGAGAACAGGTCGCTTTTTGGCGTGCCCTCATAGCCATCGAACAGTTCCGGCGCGATAAAATTTGCAGTGCCTTCAATATGTTGCTGTTCAACCGGTGTGTGGATCTCTTTGAGTCCGGCCACCTGGGTGGAACCAAAATCGATGATTTTGATAATGCCGTGTTTGTCGATCATAATGTTTTCAGGCTTGATATCCTGATGTACCATTTCCCTGCGGTGAAAGGCTCTCAAGCCTTTGATGATCTGGTCAACAATGCGGCGCACTTCATCCAGGTTGGGTTCAGGGTTGTCCAGAATCCATTGTGCCAGTGAACTGCCTTCAAGGAATTCGGTGACATAGTAAATACAACTGCGCTTGCGTTTGAGATGGTGAACCTTGAACACATGCGGGCTGTCTATGCGCCGGCCAACCCATACTTCATGCAGGAATTTATCGATATAAGCCGGATCATCCTCAAAATTCACCGAGGGTGTTTTGATGACCACGGTTTCACCACTTTCAATATCCTCGGCCAGATAGACCTGGATGGTGACGCTGGTATGAAGCTCTTTAATGATGCGATAACCATCAAGAATCATGCCGGCATCCAGCGGTGGCGGGAAGGGGAGTTCGGTCAGTTGACGGTAATATTCCTCTTCATTCTGATTGGGCAGTTGCGTGATATGAATGATCTGACAGGTTACATTATCATTGCTGCCTGCTTCGAGAGCCGCATCGACAACAGCAGCGGCGGCGCTTTCGACATCGGATGCCAGTGCCAGGTTTTTGATCCGTTCATCATCAATGAATTCATGGACGCCGTCGGTGCTGAGCAGGAAAATGTCGTCAACTTCCACGCTATGTTTGGCGTAATCGAAATTCACCTCATGCTCACCACCCATAGCGCGTGCCAGAAAGGCTTTCTTACGGTCGATGACCAGATGGTGATCTTTGGTCAGGCGGGTGATTTTGCCTTTGCGGATGCGATAAAGGCGTGAATCACCCACATGGAATACATGCGCTGTGGTTGATTTCAGCACCAGTGCAACCAGTGTGGAAGCCAGACTCAATTCAGACTGGTATCGCTTTTGCCCCTGACTATACAACCATGAATTCAGGGATCGAATAATACGATCACCGGAAGTTTCAACACTCCATGATTGCGGTGTACTCATATAGTCGGAAATAAAACCCTGCACGCAATATTCGCTGGCTTCCTTACCCGCTTCGCTTGAGCCGACACCGTCGGCGGTGACAGCGACCATGCCTTTGTGGGTCAGTTCCATGCCTTCAGGGATACGAATGCCGCAGCAGTCCTCGTTTTGCGACTTGATGCCCGCCCGGGAGCATTGGCCTGCTTCAACGATCAGTTTATTTGTCATTCCGGCCTTCATTGCCAATCAATGCAGTTCAATTTTCTCAATGCTACCATCTTCGTTTTCTTCGTACATAAAACCCCCGGGTTCTTCAAGGGCGAACAGGGTAATGAATAATACAGCTATAGCTGCACAGGCAATAGTGATGAAGAAGGTCTGGGAAGAAACAAATGACAGAATTGTCAGAAAGATTACACCGCCGACATTGCCAAAGGCACCGGCCATACCGGCGACCTGTCCGGTCAGGCGCCGTTTCACCAACGGTACAACCGCATACACTGCGCCGTTACCCGCGTTAACAAACACCGAAGCAAGAATGACTGCGCCTATAGCAGCGGGAATCGACCAGCTTGCATCAATCTGGCTCATCATAAAATAACCGATAGCAAGACCGGCAAGGGTAATCGTCAGTGTTTTTTTCCGGCCAAATATATCACTGAGCATACCGCCAGCCGGTCGCATGATCAGGTTGAGACCAGCAAAAACGGAGGCTACCAAAGCGGCTTGGGCGATGGAAAGGTTGGCTGTCTCCCTAAAAGTATCAAAGAAAAACAGTGGTAACATGGAAATTACCGCCAATTCCGATCCAAATGTCACCATATAAGCTAAATCGAGAACGGCAACCTGCCTGAATTTATAACGGTGAATTTCAGCTACCGGTTTGGCATCTGCGGCAAACAGTCCTTTGTTGATGCGATAAATCTGCAAGACCTGATAGGCGTACATAACCAGCAGCGACAAATAAATGACAGACGTTTCGATCTCGGTGAAAATACTCAGGTTGCTCGGCCCGATCTTCCAGGCCAGTACGCCGAGTGCCAGATACAACGGTGCTGTCATCAGGCAGTACAGGTAGAAATCACCCTTGCTGGTGACTTCCATGGCACCAAGATTTTTTGGTCGGAAATAGGTGGTCCCTTTCGGGTTGTTGCTTACCGAGAAATAAAATATGAATGAAAATACCAGTGCCAAAATGCCGGTTGTAGCCACCGCCCAGCGCCAGCCGTCATCGCCGCCGACCCATAGTGCAATCGTTGGCAAGGCTATGGCAGCACCGGCTGAACCGAAGTTGCCCCAGCCGCCATAGATGCCCTCTGCTGTACCCACCTGTCTGGCCGGAAACCATTCGGAAACCAGTCGAATACCAATCACAAAGCCTGCTCCGACAAAACCGAGCATGAAACGGTAAATAGCCAGCTTTTCAAAACTGTCAGCAAAGGCAAACAGGAAGCAGAATGCGCTGGCTGCAGCCAGCAGAACTGAAAAGGTTATTTTCGGGCCATATTTATCGACCAGCATACCGATGATAATGCGCGCTGGTATGGTCAGTGCCACGTTCAGGATGAGTAGCAGTTTCACTTCCTGATCGGATAGCCCGAAGGTTTCACGAATAGAGGCCATGAGCGGGGCAAAGTTGAACCACACCACAAAGCTGATAAAAAATGCCAGCCATGACATGTGCAGAATTTTCATCTTACCTGTAAATGCAAATAGATTGATCTTGCTTGAGTCTACGCCTGTAGTGGTCATTGTTGTTATCCTTGGAGCTACTGAGTGGCAGTAGCGCTATTATTTATGATAGATATACAGCAAGGGCGCTGCCAGACAATCCTGTTGTTGGAATGCTAGTGATACTGCTGATTTTCAGGGATTCACCGTGCCTTTTCAGATTATAAAATAGGCATATGTGCCTATATATTATGCAAAACGAATGAGCGTTTCAACTTTATTTGGGAAAATCATTAAGAGATATGGATGGCATCAAGGTTGCTTTGTTCTATGATAATATATTTACCCCACGAGGTTAAAATGAACGTAAAGAAAAAACTGGTAATGATTGGTAATGGCATGGCGGGTGTGCGGGCGATTGAGGAAATTCTCGATGCCAACCCGGATATGTTTGATATTACAATCTTTGGCGCAGAGAAATATCCCAACTACAATCGTATCATGCTTTCGCCGGTGCTGGCCGGTGACACCACGATTGAGGATATTATCCTTAATGACGAGCAGTGGTATGCCGATAACGATATTACGCTGCATCTGGGCAAACGCATCAAGGAAATTCAGCGCGGTTATCGCAAGGTGGTTGCCGAGGATGGCACTGAGGTTGAATACGATAATCTGATTATCGCCACCGGTACCAACCCGTTCATTATCCCGATTCCGGGTCATGATAAAGAAGGCGTGATGGCTTTCCGGTATATTGATTATTGCGATGCCATGGTTGAGGCAGCCAAAACCTATAAAAAAGCGGCCGTGATTGGCGGCGGCCTGTTGGGTTTGGAGGCAGCCAAGGGGCTGTTGCATCTGGGTATGGATGTGACCGTGATTCACGATCAGGCCACCCTGATGAATATGCAGCTCGATTCTGTTGCCGGAGAAATGCTGCGGGCTGATCTGGAAGCGCAGGGCATGAAGTTCAAGGTTTCCACCCTGACCACTGAAGTGTTGGGTGAGCAACGTGTTACCGGCCTGAAGTTCAAGGATGGTTCTCAGCTGGATTGTGATCTGCTGATCATGGCTGTGGGTATTCGCCCGAATATGAGTTTAGCCAGGGATTGTGGTCTGTTTTGTAATCGCGGTATTGTGGTCAATGATTATATGCAGACAGTCACTGACCCGTCTGTATATGCGGTTGGCGAGTGCGCCGAGCATCGTGGCATTGCTTATGGTTTAGTCGCGCCGCTGTTTGAGCAGGCCAGAACACTGGCCCATATGATTACCGGTCAGGGCCTGAAAACCTATGAAGGCTCGGTGGTCTCCACCAAGCTGAAGATTTCCGGTGTCGATGTGTTCTCAGCCGGTGATTTCATGGGCACGCCGGGTGCGGATGTGATTGAGCTGATGGATAAAGTCGGCGGTGTGTATAAAAAGCTGGTGCTTGAAGATGACCAGATCAAGGGCGTGGTGATGTTCGGCGATACCGCCGACGGGCCGACCTTTTTCCAGTGGATGCAGGACGGCAAGGATGTGTCGGAATTGCGTTCCACACTGTTGTTTTCGGCTTCGGGCCTGGGGGATTCCGGCCATTCCGGTTTGGATCAGGCTTCTGCCATGGCGGATGATACGATTGTTTGCGGCTGTAACGGCGTCAGCAAAAAGAATATTGTAGACGCTATCGTCAAAGAGGGTTTGACCACACGCAAGGAAATTACGGCCTGTAACCAGGCTGCCGGTTCCTGTGGAGGTTGTGCAGGGCTGGTCGATCAGCTGCTGGCTTCCACGCTTGGTACGGCCTTTGTGGAGTCCGAGCATGAGCCGATTTGCGCCTGCACAGAACTGAATCATGAACAGGTCAAGGAACAGATCAGGAACAAGAAACTGACCATGGTGCGTGAAGTCATGAACGTGCTGGAGTGGGAGGGCGAGGGTTGTCATGTCTGTCGTCCGGCGATTAATTATTACATTGGTATGATCTGGCCGGAAGATTCGGAAGATGATCGCAGTAGCCGAATTGCCAATGAGAAAATGCATGCCAATATCCAGAAAGACGGCACGTTCTCTGTGATTCCGCGCATCTACGGCGGCGAAACGACGCCGGATGATCTGATCCGCATCGCCACGGTGGCCAAGAAATATAATGTGCCGACCGTGAAGATTACCGGCGGCCAGCGCATCGATCTGCTCGGCGTCAAGAAGGAAGATTTAACGGCTATGTGGAAGGACCTGGATATGCCTTCCGGTTACGCATACGGCAAGGCGCTGCGCACGGTGAAAACATGCGTGGGTTCCGAGTGGTGCCGTTTCGGCACCCAGGACTCGACCGCGCTCGGTAGTCAGCTGGAGAAAGAGCTGGAGCGCGTATGGTTCCCGGCCAAGGTGAAGCTGGGCGTATCGGGTTGCCCGCGTAATTGTGCTGAGTCAACGATCAAGGATATCGGCATTGTCGGTGTGGATGGCGGCTGGGAAATCAGTACCGGCGGTAACGGTGGCGTGCATGTCGTGGCCACAGAACTGTTGTGTATTGTCGAAACGGCAGAAGAAGTGGAAGAAATCTGCAAGGCTTATTTGCAGCACTATCGGGAAACAGGCCGTCATAATGAGCGCTGTGCACCGTGGCAACAGCGGGTTGGACTGGAAAGCATCAAGGCGGTAGTGGTGGATGATTTGGACAATCGCAAGGCGCTGGTCGAGCGTCTGCATCGCTACCTTGCCACACAGGACAAGGATCCGTGGCAGGAACGTATTGCTGATGCGGAAAAAGAAAACACAATCAAATTTTCGGAATATAAGCCGATTGATATTCCGGTAAGGGTGGAAGCGTAACCATGAGTGATGCTACAACATACAACTGGGTTGAAGTGTGTAAACTGGATGAAATACCGCCATCACAGGCGCGCACGGTGAATGCCGGTGAAACCATGATTGCGGTGTTTCGCCTGAGCGATGACCGCGTCAAAGCAGTGGAAAATCGCTGTCCGCATAAACAGGGGCCGCTGGCTGAAGGGATTATTTCCGGTGACGATATTCTCTGCCCGCTACATAACTGGCGCATTCATCTCGATAGCGGCGAAGTCGCAGCTCCGGATCATGGTTGTGTCAAAACCTATCCGGTCAAGGTCGAAGGCGGGCAGGTGTTTTTGAGCCTGGGCTGATAGGGTAAAGTCCAAATCTTTCACCGCAGAGTACACAGGGTTTCGCAGAGTAAAGGCAAAGCCAGAGTGCATTATTTGTATTTACAGATAACCACGCGTTAAAATCATAAAAGGTTTTACTCTGCGTACTTTGCGTCCTCTGCGGTGAATATTTGTTATGTATAAAACACAGGAGCTGGAATGAACCGAACAGTGAATAGTGCCTGCTCTTATTGTGGTACGGGTTGCGGCATTCGGTTGGAAACCGATGGTCAGCGCATTATCTCATTGAGCGGTGATGTGAAGCATCCGACCAATCAGGGCAAGCTATGCTCGAAAGGGCGTGAACTGCATCATACGGTGCGCACGGAAGATCGATTATTGCGTCCGAAGTTGCGGACTTCGCTGAATGCGCCGTTTGCACCGGTGGATTGGGATACGGCGCTCGATTTCGGAGCTCAGAAGTTCGCGGAGATCATCCGTGAGCATGGCCGCGATGCAGTGGCGTTTTATGTGTCCGGTCAGTTGCTGACAGAAGATTATTATGTCTTCAACAAGCTGATGAAGGGATTTATCGGCTCGAATAATATCGATACCAACTCACGCTTGTGTATGTCATCCGCCGTGGTGGGGTATAAACGTGCCTTTGGCGCCGATGGCCCGCCGACCTGTTATGACGATATCGAACTGGCCGGGTCGTATTTTATTATCGGCGCCAACCCGGCTTATGCCCATCCGATTGTATTTCGTCGCATGGAAGCGGCCAAGGAGGCTAATCCGGATTTGAAAATAGTCGTGGCCGATCCGCGGCGCACGGATACCTGTTCGATTGCCGATCTCTATCTGCCACTGAAACCCGGCACTGATGTGCCGCTATTGCAAGCCATGCTTAATGTGATGATCTGGGAAGGTCTGATTGACGAGGATTATATTGGCGAACACACAAACGGTTTTGAGGCCATGCGGATAAAGGTTGAGGCGATGACCCCGCGCAAGGCGGCAGGACTGTGCGGTTTGGAGCCTGCCGATATCGTCAAGGCAGCCCTGTGGTTTGCCGAAAACAAGACACTGTCATTCTGGACGATGGGCATGAACCAGTCCACCTCCGGCTCGGATAAAAATAACGCCCTGTTGAATCTGCATCTGGCGACCGGACAAGTCGGAAAACCCGGATGTGGTCCGTTTTCGCTGACCGGCCAACCCAACGCCATGGGCGGGCGTGAGGTGGGCGGGTTGGCGAATATGCTGGCCGCTCATCGTGATTATTCCAATCCGGAACATCGTCAAGAAGTGGCCGATTACTGGGGTGTGGAATCTGTTTCTGAAAAACCGGGTTTGACGGCCACGGAGCTGTTTGATGCGCTGGAAGCAGGCTCGGTGAAGGCCGTGTGGATCGCCTGTACCAACCCGATCATTACCATGCCCGATGCGAGACGCGCTGAAGCCGCCTTGAAAAAAGCCGAACTGGTGATGGTATCCGATGCCTATCATCCGACCGATACCACGCGTTTCGCGCATGTCCTGTTCCCTGCCGCCGGCTGGGCTGAGAAAGAGGGGACAATAACCAACTCCGAACGCCGTATCACCCATTTGCAGCAGGCTTTGCCCGCTGCCGGTGTGAGCAGACCGGACTGGAAGATTGCGGCTGATTTTGCTCTGCGTCTCGGGGAGAAACTGGATCAGGATTGGAATCATGGTTTTAACTATGACAATACGGAGTCCGTTTTTAACGAACATCGCGGTCTGACTGCCGGAAAAGATATTGATATTACCGGTTTATCGTACGCACTTCTGGATGAGCAGGGGCCGCAGCAGTGGCCGTTTCCGGCAGGCAGCGAAGCGGGCAAGCCATCGCGTTTGTATGAAAACGGCCAGTTTGAAACAGCCGATGGCAAAGCGCGGTTTCTGGATGTGACCTATCGCCCGGTAGCCGAGCCGGTTGATGCCGAGTATCCACTCTCTTTGACCACAGGCCGTATTCGTGATCAGTGGCATACGATGACCAAGACCGGTGCTGTGCCGTCGCTGATGCAGCATGTGCCCGTGCCGCAATTACAAATTCACCCGGCTGATGCCGAGGCTCGCGATATTGGGCAGGATGATCTGGTGCGCGTGGTATCACGCCGTGGAGAAGTGTACGTGCCGGTGCAGATCAGTCGTGATGTGCGTGAAGGCCTGGTGTTTCTGCCGATGCACTGGGGTGAAATGACTGCACGAGGCGGTCGTGCCAACAATCTGACGCAATCGGCGATTGATCCGGTTTCCAAAGAGCCTGAATTCAAGCATTCAGCCGTACAGGTGGCGCGTTTTGAGCCGGAATGGCGCGGCACGATGTTGATGGCTGGGCAGAAAACCGCCCTTGGTCGCAGGATGGTGGAGGGGTACAGCTATGGCGTGGTATTCTGCATGGGCAGTGACCACCCGGTTACGTCGATTGATCTGGCCTGCACCAAACCGGTTAAAACAGAGCAGTACAAACGTCTTGACCAGATGCTGGAGCAGGGGGAAAGCTTTGAAACCCTGACCTATTCAGATCGCAAACACGGCATCAATCGCAAGGCATGGTTAAATGATGGCCGGTTAATTGCCGTGCGCTGGGTGGGCGGCGACATTCATGAAGCCCAGTGGCTGCGCAAGCTGATGCTGGAAGGTCGTGATGTGGGTGAACTGCGTCCGTATTTATTGGCACCCGGCGGCCCGATTAACAAGGAAGATACCAAGGGTAAAATCATCTGTGCCTGTCAGAATGTCGGTGAACTGGAATTGAAGGTGGCGATCAGGGATGGTTCGGATACCATTGAAACACTCAAGGCATCTACGATGGCAGGTACCGGTTGTGGTTCATGCGTGCCGGAGATCAAGAGGCTGCTGTCTGTGTGAGCGTTGCCGGAGCAAAGGATTTTCTGCATAAGGAGAAAAGCGTTGTGTGATCCGGGTAAGTTATTAGAGAATAACCGTAAATGGTCGCAGGATTGTTTGCGCAGGGATGCCGGTTTTTTTACCCGCCTGGCCGGTTTGAATGCGCCGGAGTTTCTCTGGATTGGCTGTTCCGACAGCCGGGTTCCGGCCAATGAAATTGTCGGCCTTGAACCGGGGCGTGTGTTTGTACACAGAAATATTGCCAATCAGGTGCAGCACACCGACCTGAATTGCATGTCTGTCGCCCAGTATGCTGTCGATGTCTTGAAGGTGAAGCATATCATTGTAACCGGACATTACGATTGCGGTGGAATACGTGCAGCGATGGAAGGGCAACATCATGGCATTGTGGATAACTGGATTCGAAGCATCCGCGACACTTATATGCGTCACTATGATGATCTGGAAAAACTGAATGAGTCAGCGCGTATGGACCGCTTGTGTGAACTGAATGTCATGCATCAGGTGGAAAATCTGTGTTATTCCAATATTGTACTGAATGCTTGGGCGAATGGTCATGCATTGTCCGTGCATGGCTGGGTCTATAGTCTGAATGATGGTCTGTTGCATGACCTGAATGTGACAAAATGTTCAGTCGAGGATGTTCCATCGCTATATCGCTAAGATGATCATGAAGCCCATTTCCGCCATCCGGATTTCATACTGATTATACGACGAAAATACGGCGAAAACGCTTTTAATCCCCTAGCAAAATACGTGGTTGTTGCATTACAGATATATTTTTAGAATGCCTTCGCTTTCAAAAATCACCAAGAAGGAACTATGTCTTCCACCAACCTGAACCGGCGCCAGTTTCTCAATTTTAGCCGGCATAAAACAACGCATATTATTCGTCCGCCATGGGCTTCCGACGAAGAAACTTTTCAGGACGCATGTACGCGCTGTGGCGATTGCATCGCGGTTTGCCCGGAACAGATATTGATTCGGGAAGGTTTCAATGGTTTTCCACGCATCGACTTCCAGCGTGGTGCATGCACTTTTTGTGCAGACTGTGTCCGGGCATGTCCAACGACCGCCCTGAATCGTTCCAGCCCGGAAGTATGGGCGATCAAGGTTCATATTGGAGATGCATGTCTGACACAGCAACAGGTGATTTGTACGACCTGTAGCGAGCAGTGTGAGGCTGGAGCTATACGCTTTACCCCGGTTGTTGGAGGTGCTCCACAGCCGGAAATAAATCCACATGCCTGTACGGGTTGCGGCGCTTGTGTGGCGTCATGTCCGACGCAGGCGATTGAGATCAGATGATAGCCAGTAACAGTTTTGATGAAGAAGCGATTGGTTGCATTGTGGGTGCAGTGGTGCAGCTGAAAACGAATTTGAATGAAGATGGCAGTGCCGCTGTCCGGCAACGGCTGGCCGAGTGTGAAGGCGTCGAAATTCATGCTGAAGATGAGCAATCGCGTCTGGTTATTACGATGGAAGCTGCAACAGGCAGGGCGGTCTTGAAATTAACCGAATCGATTCAGAATTTTGACGGAATATTACAGGTGACTCCGGTCTATCAGCACAGTGAAGATCACCTGTACGATGGACAAACAGGGGGATGGTCATGGCGGTAAGCCGTAGAACATTTGTGAAATCGAGCGCAGCGGCAGCTGCGGCAGCATCAATCAATATCAGTCTGCCAGGCGTGGCGCATGGTATGGATATGTTTGATGCCGGGAAAAACAGGATTCGCTGGGATAAAGCGCCGTGTCGTTTTTGTGGTGTGGGCTGCGGCGTCATGGTGGGTACGAAAGATAATCGTATTGTCGCCACCCAAGCTGACCCGAAAGCCGAAGTGAACAAAGGCATTAACTGTATCAAAGGCTACTTCCTGTCCAAAATCATGTATGGCAAGGATCGTTTGACCACACCGCTATTACGTATGCGTGGTGGTAAATTTCATAAGGATGGCGAATTTACGCCGGTCTCATGGGATGTGGCCTTTGATATCATGGCCGAGAAGTGGAAGAAGACACTGAAAGACAAAGGGCCTGAAGCAATAGGCATGTTCGGTTCCGGCCAGTGGACGATTATGGAGGGTTATGCGGCTTCCAAGCTGATGAAAGCGGGCTTTCGTTCCAATAATATTGATCCCAATGCACGCCACTGCATGGCTTCCGCTGTCGGTGCGTTTATGCGC
>JAUZQH010000154.1 GCA_030951065.1 Mariprofundus sp.
GATAGCAACGCGTTCTTTCCAGCCGACAAAGTCATTTAGCATACTGTCGAGTGTATTGATGGCATTGCACAAAGGCGAAAGTGCCTGATGTAGCGGCAGTGTTCGCATCTCGGATTTGCTCCAGATGGTGTCGATGCTCTGTTGTATGCAAAGCTTGTGACCTAGCCAGTCATGTTTTTTCTGAGTATTCAGATATGCATTGATCATCGCATCGTCAGCCAGAAAATCACATGCATCAGCCATGCCCGGTTGCAGTTGCCCGATGTGCAGGTCGATATTGTCACATGCCTGTTGAATCCCTTCACGATAATGTGGCACATCAGCACTCAGCTTATGCAGGTATAACTTTACATCGGAAAGGAGTGCGATGATTTCCGGAATGGCACCTTTGCGACCCTGATCACCCAGTAATGATGCGCGTAAATCGCAGGCAGCATGCAGCCATTTGGTGCCGTTACTGTTGCTGCGGGCTGTTTCCAGACAAGTCAGAGCATCGCGCAGTTCAATAAATGCACGCATGCGCGGACTCAACGCAAATGAAAAGTGAACCATTTCTGTCAAACTTGTATCCCCGCTTGTGGCATTGCATCAGGACTGCTTACGTGCCAGATCTGCGATGCACTGGAACGCCAATCATGCCAGCGATTACAAGCGACGACTATGATTGTGTCGGACGCTTTTGTCCGACGGGCAATTTCTTCAGCCAGAGTGGCAGCATCTTCTTCAGACAATGCAGCAGTTGGATTATCCAATAGTGCAATAGCGGGATTGGCCAGGCTGATGGATGCGAGTGACAGGCGTAGTGATTGAATCCTGTTCAATGTGCCCGGATTTGATATCAGTGCCAGTTTGGAATGGCCCCACTCTGATAATACCTGTTCGAGGTCTTGTTGTTCAGGGAGCTGTCCGATGCCGAATAATAGTTCTTCAGCAACTGTTTGCCCGAGCCACACGGGTGGCCAGCGATCAAATACCATGCGAATTGGCAGGGGCGTTTTTTGTGTGGCAGTATTATCCAGTGTAACAGTCATTCCGTCAGGTGGGGCGATCAGTCCGGCTATTCGCTTTAACCAGAGTGTTTTTCCGCTGCCGCTATGGCCGGTCAGCAGAATTATTTCGCCGGCATAGGCATGCAGTGAAGTCTTTGCATCGCTCAGTTGCAGGGTATGGGTTGGGGAATGATTCATTAGATGTTGCAGTTTGTCATAAAAGATGGAGCGGGTGAAGGGAATCGAACCCTCGTATGCAGCTTGGGAAGCTGCCGTTCTACCATTGAACTACACCCGCGAAAGGTATTCAGGAAGCTTCTGCAGGTTCCGGATGATGCCAGATCGCTTTTCCTTCACTTTCCCGGTGAATGCGCCGCATCATGGAAAGATGTGCTTCATGCTCATGATCGGCAATAGGTAACGGCTCGCGCTTCATGATGGCGGCCGTTTCCGCCTGCTCATCGCGTCCACGCGAGCGTTCAGGTAATTGCACAAAGCTGGATGCCGGCTGACTGGGGATATCCATGCCGAGAGAAAACTGACGTCCGCCGGTCATTCCCAGATAGACCTCGGCCAGCAGTTCTGAATCGAGCAGCGCACCGTGCAGTTCACGATGACCGCGGTCGATATTATAACGATCACACAGGGCATCGAGATTATTCTTCTGATGCGGGTGCTTCTTGCGGGCAAAAGCCAGTGTGTCGATGACCGGGATATCCTGAATGTTCGGGAAGTCGTTCAGTTGCAGTTCATTCATAATAAAACCCAGATCGAACGATGCATTGTGAATCACCAGCGTGGAGCCGGCGATAAAGTCGAGAAAGTCCCGGGCAATTTCCCTGAATGTCGGTTTATCTTTTACTTTGGCATTATTGATGCCGTGGATGCGTACAACTTCGGGCGGGATATCCCGCTCGGGATTGATGTAGTGATGAAAAACATGTTGCTGTCCGGAAAGAACTTTGCGATTAAGCACTTCAATAGCGCCGATTTCCACCATGCGATCACCATGGATGGGCGAAAGCCCCGTGGTTTCAGTATCCAGCATGATCAATCGCATGGCCGTCGTATAATCAGCTTTCTACATCTGCCAATACATTGTTCGGGAGCGTCTGAAAACGACACAATTGTTTTGCGGGAGTGATCATTTTGATATCTGGCCGCAGCAGCGTTTGGTTTTCTTTCCACTGCCGCAGGGGCATAGAGCATTGCGGGCAGCTTCGATAACTTCGCAGGTACCATCCAGATAACGCCAATGCCCGTCCATTTGTGCAAAACGGCTGGTTTCGTGCAGCGCCATGATGTTCCCGTTTTCGCGGAAGCCGGCAATGAATTCGACGGTATTTTCAGTTGTATGGACAATCGTAAGCCCCAGCCAGTCGGTTGAAGTCGGGGATACTTTCGACGGGCGTGTTTTCGGGTGCCAGCTTGTATGCAGGTAATACCAGTGGCCAAGGACATAGGCTGAATAACGGGAGCGCATTAATGCTTCGACACTGGCGGCAACTGCTCCTTCAATCACCGGTTCGCAACAATCCGTATACATTTTTCCGCTGCCACAGGGGCACAGTTCGGTATTATACATCCGGGTCAACAATGTGGTGCACAATATCTTCTTCGCCAAGATGCTCGCCGCACACGGTTTTTTTCTGCAGTGAAATACCTGCTTTGTGTACAGACTCCTGGTCTCCGGAAATCAGTGGATGCCAGTTGAACAATGGTTTTCCCTCATGTAGCAGGCGATAGGCGCAGGTTTTCGGCAGCCATGAAAACTGTTTGTCTTCCAGTTTTCTGATTTCCATGCAATCGGGTACCAGCGTGCTTCTGTGGAGGTAATCTGTGCAGCTGCAGGTTGCGTCATTAAACAGCCTGCAGCGGATATCGGTGTATAGGATTTCCCCCGAATCCGCATCCTCAAATTTCCACACACAACAGCGCCCGCAGCCATCGCACAGGGACTCCCACTCGTCATCGGACATTTCCGTTAAAGTTTTTTCCTTCCAGAACATCAACTACCCACCTTGGTTGGGGGAACACTACCCACATTCCCCCACCAATAAATACCGGTGAAATATAACGGTTAACTGTGCCTGAATATCCCATCCAGAGAAAAATAGTCGAAAGGTGGGGTTGACAAGGGTGGCTTGTGGGACATTATTGGCATTTAGTGGGGAAAAGTGGGTAAATGGACCACACCACGAAAGCGGAGGGGCTGGCGCAAGATGTTTCAAGGTGAGTTCAGCAATAACATGGATGACAAGGGGCGCGTAAGTATCCCTGCTGCATTCCGTGATGTGTTGAAGAACTGCCATGCAGAAGGACAGTTGATTATTACCCGTACTCCACATTCCCGCTGCCTTGTGGCCTACCCCAAACGTGAGTGGAATCGTTTACAGAAACGTATCAGTGCTACGCCGCCGAGTGAGGCGCTGCGGGCCTACAAGCGTATCGTTATCAGTTCGGCACAGGAATGTTTGGCAGATCGCCAGGGCCGGGTCCTCCTCTCTCCGGCCCTGCGCGATTACGCATCGTTGAATCGTTGTATTCAGTTTGCCGGTGCCGGCGAAACTTTTGAAATCTGGGATAAGAGCAGTTGGGACAAGCAGCTCGAGGCCGATCTGATGCTGGCCCAGAATTTTGAGCTGGGTTTGTGATGTGGCCACGATTAAACAATACCCCGAACATATTCCGGTACTCCGGGATGCTTTTGTTGATGCTATGTTCTCTGATCCTGACGGGCGTTACGTTGACTGTACGTTCGGTCGCGGCGGCCATAGCAGGGCTTTGCTTGCCAGGCTGTCGAGCAAAGGGCGGTTGCTTGCCTTTGATCGCGATCCCGAGGCTGTTGTGGTCGGCAAACAACTGGCGCAGGAAGATAGTCGTTTTTCCATATTGCACAGTGATTTCGCCCGGCTCGGGGCCGGGCTTGAGAGCGAGGGCTGGCAGCAGGTGAGCGGCATTGGTTTCGACCTCGGGGTTTCTTCGCCGCAGGTGGACAATGCAACACGCGGTTTTTCATTCAGACAGGACGGGCCGCTGGATATGCGCATGGATACGGAAAACGGCCAGCCGTTGAGCTATATGCTGGAGCAGGTGTCCGAACGGGATCTGGTTGATGTGTTACGCGGTTTCGGCGATGAGCGTTATGCACGGCGCATTGCCGGAGCCATCTTGAAAGCCGTCCGTGCCGGCGAGCTGAATTCCACAGCTGATCTTGAAAATATCTGTTTCCATGCCGTGCCCAAACAGGCTCGTTTCGGTAAAACGCATCCGGCCACACGTACCTTTCAGGCATTGCGCATCTGGGTGAACGGAGAAATGGATCAGATTGATGCGGGTATCCGGGCCGCCGTGGCGCATTTGCAGCCGGGCGGCAAGCTGGCGGTGATTTCTTTTCATTCCGGCGAAGATCGCCGTATTCGCGATTTGATCGAGGCGCAGGTGCATGCCTGTATCTGCCCGCCGGAAATGCCGGTTTGCATGTGCGGCAAACAACCGACCATGCGCTGGCTTCAGAAAAAGCCCTTGCGTGTGGATGATCCGGAACTGGCGGCCAACCCGCGCAGTCGATCTTCCATGTTGAGGGTAGCACAACGATTGACGGCAGACGAAGCGAAAAAACTGGCTGGATATTCAGGAGGACTGCACTGATGCGCGGCTGGTTTAAGTTCTGGATGATGTTGCCGATGTGCATGGCTGTGTTGGCGGCAGGCCAGATATGGTTATCGCATTTGCGTTACGAGATGTCTTTGGAAACACAGCGTTTGGTGGCGAAACAAAAGGCTGTTCAGCGTGAATCAAGCAAGTTGAGGCTTGAGGCTGCAAGCCTGACCCGGCCGGAGCGTTTGCGTCAATATGCCAACAGCAAGCTGGGTATGGCACCGCCGAAACCGATGCAGGTGATCCACCTGTGAACCGGAATGAACAGATTTATGTCCGTCGCCGTATTGAGGCTGTGGCAGGGTTGTTGTTGCTGGGGCTGCTTTTGCTGGCGGTACGGGCGGTAGATTTACAGTGGTTGCAGGCAGATACACTGAGCGCCAAGGCTGAAAAGCAGCGTTATCGTGAATATACCATTATGGCTCCGCGCGGACCGATTCTGGACAGCCAGGGGCGTACGCTGGCTGAAAGTGTTGAGATTCCGTCGATTGCGGCGATTGCCGATGAGGTGCCTGTCGAGCGTGTTGCTGTTCTGGCAAAGGCTCTTGGGCTGTCGGCTTCAAAATTAAAACGCAAACTGCGCAAGCGAAAGGGTTTTGTCTGGCTGGCCCGGCAGGTCCCGCCATCTGTGGCAGAAAAAGTGATGGCGCTGAATATTCCGGGTGTTCGCAGGGAGCAGGAATGGCGTCGTTATCAGCCGCTGGGGCCCGAAACAGGTCATTTGCTCGGCTTTGTCGGTATTGATGGTCGTGGTCTTGAGGGTGTGGAGCGTACCTGGAACGATACACTGACCGGAAAACCGGGGCTTCGTCAGGTCAGACGCGATGCAAGAGGTCATTCATTACCGGACAGTGGCTGGATTAGACCACCTGTTCCGGGCAAAGCAATGACACTGACGCTGGACGCTTCGATCCAGAGTCTTGCTTATGCCGCGCTTGCCGAAGGCGTGCGAGAACAGCGTGCCAAAGGTGGTTCGGTTGTTGTGATGCGCCCGAAAGACGGTGCGATTCTGGCAATGGTCAACTGGCCGGGTTACAACCCGAATAACTATCGCCGATTTCATCCGGGAGAATGGCGCAACAGAGCGATTACCGATGTGTTTGAGCCCGGCTCGACCATGAAACCGTTTACCGTTGCCGCTGCACTCGAATCCGGGCGCTGGCAGCCGGACTCGCGAGTGTTTTGTGAAAATGGTTC
>JAUZQH010000155.1 GCA_030951065.1 Mariprofundus sp.
TTCTGATGCGTGATGCGTTGCATGCCCTCGGCCAGTTTATGACACATGGGGGTGTTTTTCGCGAGTCGTCGTTCAAGTGTCATCAGACCGGCACTGTATATCATCAGCGCTTTCGCTTGTGGCAGGTTACTACCCTTTAAAAGCCCGGTGCAAATCCGCAAGCCCGTAGTTAAACCGGAAGTGCCACCATATAGCTGTAATATATCATATTCATTTGTCTGGGGCGCGGGAAACATGCTTTCCATCAGTACTTTGCAATCCTCGGCATCCATTACCCCTTTGCGGGCAATGCAGTCAACGAGATAGACTGCCTGTGTCAGGGCTGCAAGCGCTATGGTACGTTGTGCCAGTGCTGTTGTGTGGGAAGACATGCGGCTATGCTGGAGGTATGGATGGAGATGCTCAAGTGGTGAAAGAAATACGGAAGATGGCAGCACAATGTTTACTGATGCACGATGTTGATGAAAAAATCGCAGGGGCTCGTGCACTGGCTCGCCAATGGGCCAATCAGGAAATTGCCCTGGACAGCTCTGAAGCAATAGCGAATATTCATCAGCCGGGCAGGCCGGAACAACCACGGCTGGTCAGAGCCAATAAAATGCCCAGGCGCGGTTTTGGTACTGTGGCGGGTCGGGCGATCATGATGCATGCTATTGCACACATTGAATTCAATGCCATCAATCTGGCGCTGGATGCAGTCTGTCGTTTCACCAATATGCCGGAGGCCTATTACCGCGACTGGCTGCAGGTGGCTGCCGAGGAGGCTTATCATTTTGAACTGATTCGTGCGCATTTGCGTCACTTGGGCGCGGATTACGGTGACTATGAAGCGCATGGCGGTTTGTGGGAAATGTGTGAGAAAACAGCGCATGACGTTTTGGTTCGAATGGCCCTGGTGCCGAGGGTGCTGGAGGCGCGCGGACTTGATGTAACGCCGGGTATTCAGAAAAAACTGGCGCAGGCAGGGGATGATAATGCTGTCAGCATCCTTGATATTATATTGCGGGATGAAATCGGCCATGTTGCTATCGGTAACCGCTGGTTTCGTTACTGTTGTGAAAAACGGGGAATGGAACCGGTTGCTACATTCACAGCACTGTTGGCTGAATATTATCCGAAAGGTTTAATGGGGCCATATAATATGGTGGCGCGTGAACAGGCAGGCTTTTCAAAGCGGGAAATGGACCTGTTGATGCGGGCACCCACATCATGAGGCCCGTCGATAGCAGCCCCTATTGCTTCCGTTGAAAATTGAGTGTGCGAACGGTATTGCCCGGGAAGATAAGTTGCAGCGTTTTTTTATCTTTGCTGATGACAACATGAACAGGCCCGTTCCAGCGATCACCTACGCCAAAACCGATTTGTTCATCCTTGATGACTTCCATCTGCGATAACAGGCGAACAGGCGGATGCTCATCCGGCATGCTCAGTTTGACAGTTTCGTCAGCATAGAAGTGGATGATACTCCGGCCACCATCCTGCTGCCATACACCCTTTAATTCGGCTATTTTATCAGTCGGGACCGGGTTATCGGTAGCCATGCATCCTGCCAGCGCGAATAGCAGCGTGAATGCGAGCAGACATGGGAAGCGGGCTGATACTGTCATGATGAGCGCCTTTTGAGTTTCAGTTGATGGCCGGAAATGGTCATGCGATCCTTATCGACACCTTTATAGATAGTCAGGGTTTCTGAAATGGTGCCGTGATCAAAATGCAACAGAAAACCGTAGAGGTAAAAATCACCGCGAAAACGCGGATCTTTATGCTGAAATGTGGATTTGATGCTGGTCAATTTCCCCAGTGGCTGGATAAGGCTGGTCATTTTTTGTTGCCATGTGCTGGCCGGATGAACACGAAGAAATTGCTCATCATACAGTGGCATGACCTCATCCCAGTTGCCAGTTTGAAACCCCTTGTGAACGGTGCTGACAATCTGCCCGGCCTCGTCCCCTTGATTGGCTTCGGTCAGGCAACCTGCGAGCAGGGCGAGCAGCATGGGGAGTAATAATATCCTGGCAAGAAAATGTTTCATGTCACCTCCGACAGGAGCCGATGCTAGAAGCTGGCGTTGTCTTGGCAAGTTCAGTTGTTTTGGTTACTTCTTTTCATAAGATGTAAATCATAGTATGGTTTCGGGCAAAACCATGCACAGGGGTGCTATATAGCCAAGGAGGAAATAAATGGCGAAGGGGCAGAATCAGAACAACGGATTGAGAATGGTACTATTCTATCTTACCTGCGGTATTGCGCTTGTGACAGCCAGTTACGGCGGGTTATATTTTACATTTGGCCATCTTACATCAGGTATTGAACAGAATGATAAGGCGGAACTGGAAGCAGGAATTAATTTCCCTCAGCTTGAGGGAGCAATCAGAACGCAGTTGCCCGAAAACCTGGCTCCGATAAAAGTCGAGGAGGGTATGTACGCCAATTCGGCTACCGTCGTGAATGAGGCACCAAAAATCGAAGTCAATGCCGATACATTTGTCGACCTGGTTAAACAGAGCGGTATTTGCGCTCCGGCAGGCGCCATGGCGGGCTACGATCCGGATGCCTGTTCGATGAATCTCGAGTCTGTGGCATATTCACGTGTGAATTACAAACTGGTAAATAATGCTGACAAAAATATCTGGGTGAAATTTATTGTTGCCAAGGATCAAAGTATTATTGTCTGGCGTTTGACCAGTGCAACGTTATCCAAGGCGATGATGGATAATATTCTCAAATAGGTTTTACTTCCTTAACGCGCATGGGCTTTTTCCACCCCATGATATGAAATTTTATCATGGGGTGGAAAAGTCATGCAGGCGCGTTGTTTATTTCATATTAAACTACCATAAAGGCTGGCAGTATTTATTTACTGCCAGCCTTTTTTGTGCTGCCTGAATTGCAGCGGACTGATCCCGTTCTTGCAAAGTAGGCTTCATGCGGAATAATGCCGCCCCATGTCTACCAATCCACAACCCCTCAAACCCGGCGAGAAGATTCTGTTTACCGTAGCCGGCGTATTTGTCGTCTTCGCCATTATCGC
>JAUZQH010000156.1 GCA_030951065.1 Mariprofundus sp.
CAGCAGATATAGGGCTTGTACCCACAGCCATTGCAGGAGATGATAAAGATGCGGCAAAATCAACATCATTGATCTGCAAAACTGCTGATGAAGTGGGTGGAGAGAAAAAAGACGCAAAAGACAAGGCCGACAAGTCAGAAAAAGAAGCCAAGGACAGCAAAGATAAAGCAGACAAAGACAAGGCTGACCTGGACTCTGATCGTGATGCCTCGGACGAAGATAAAAAAGATGCCAAGGATAAGGCCGACAAGGCAGATGAAGACTATAAAGACGCCAAGGACAAGGCCGACAAGGCAGATAAAGACTACGAAGATAGTAAGAAAGAGTGCACGCCTTGCACAACTCCGGATGGCAAGCCTGGATTATGGATGCCTGAAGGAAAAGATACCTGCACCTCCACATCTGGAAAGCCGGCACCGAAAGCATTTCGTGAACTGCATGGTAACTAGGGCCTGTTCACACTAATTTTGATCGAAGCGCTGATATGTCAGTGCTTCCGTGCAGCCCACGGGCGGGCTGCCAAGTCAAACACGCAAGTGCTTGATTTGTAAGCAAATACAAAATCGCTTTTTTGCATTTGCGGACTGATTACAGGCAGGATGCCTTTAATCAGCATCTCCCTAAACAACCACGTAGACACATGCATTGATTCAAATAGCGCCTTTTCGAAGGCGCTATTTTTTTATTTCATCTCAACGATCAGGCATAGTTGCAGTCATATGGGGTTATGATGCATCGTAGAACATTATCATATGATATTTTCGTATTGTTGATGTGGTTGTCCGGATTGGCGGGTATATCCTACGAAATTCTCTATGGCAGGATTCTGGGGAATATGATTGGTGACCAGTTTGTTGTGTCAGCAGCCATATTGATGACATTTTTGCTCGGCATCGGCCTTGGTTCTGCCCTGTCTCACCGGTTATGGCCCTGGCTGTGGGCGATTGAGGGTGGCATCGGTGCGTACGGATTACTGATCGCATTAAATCAGCCCCGGCTGGAAAATATTGTTTATGCCGGCTCATCGCTGCTTGCCGACAGTCTGCCTGGCAGTGTAACCGCCTGTGTTCTTATCCTGATTATACCCGCTTTCCTGATTGGCTGCAGCGTACCTTTGTTTGCAGGCTATTTCAGTAAACTACATACTGAACCAGGCAACGCGTTTGCGCGGGTGTACATGATTTACAACTTCGGGGCCACAATAACGGCATTATTGATCGAGTTCTATGTAATCCGGAACCTGGGTATCAAGGGCGCAGTGATTGCATTTGCCATACTGAACATTCTGGTTGCTATCGTCTTGAGATACTTGTCCCCCGGCATCACATCGTTACTAATACGGAACCAAACGACTTCGCCACTGAAAACCCTGTTATTCAAAATACCGCAGCATTCACTTTCAGCTCTGATTACTGCCAGTATCGCTTCAGCTATATTTCAACTGTTTATGGTAAAATATTCAGAACTTGTTTTCGGGCCATTTCGTGAATCATTTGCACTGGTGTTATCGCTGGTGCTGCTCGGTATTACACTTGGCGCCTTGCTGGTCAAACATTTCAGGCCGGGCTTCCAGACTGTCATGTGGATGAACCTGGCCGGTTTAATCTGGTTGATGCTGGCTGCCGGTGGTGCCATTTACGTCTATGCGGCTCTGTATCCGTTGACCAACGGTTCGTTCTGGTTTGTTATCATATTGAAGTGGCTGATGCTTGCGGTGTTGATGCTGCTGCCTGCCACCACCTTTGGCGCCACCATCCCCACCCTGTTATCTCACCGGGGTGAAGTAAGCCATGAATCCGGCACGCTGCTGTTTGTTTCCTCCATTGCCAATGTGGCCGGTTTTTTACTCATGGTATTCCTGTTGCATCGCTACCTGGATTATGGTGTGCAGCTATTAATTGTCGGCATTGTTTCCGTGTTGGCGATTGTTATCTATCAACGTTTTCAGCTACGCAGTCTGATGGCGGCATCAGTGGCGATCGCTGCGATGGGAGGAATATATCTGCAACAATGGGATGAGGATTTGCTTTATTTGAGTTACACCCATTTTAAAGATGCCGATGATCTGATTGAGGCGCGCCAGAGTGTTGGTAGTGCCCAGCGCTATAAGGGATATCAGGATGTGTTCGCTATCAACTGGATGAATGGAGATCCCTACTTTTTCATCAATGGCTATACCAGTATTCCACTGAATAATCCTTCTGAAAAAATTGTCGGAGCACTTTCGACGCTGTTTGCACCCCGCCTCGATAATGCGCTGGTATTGGGCCTGGGGAGCGGAGCCACTGCATCGGCAGTGGGACTGTTTTTTGAGCAGACTGATGTAGTGGAAATCAATCCGGTAGTGCGAGACAACCTGTTCCGTATGGCAGCATGGAATTTCGATATTGAGCATAATGCCCGCGTCACTATTACCGTGGATGATGCGATTCATTTCGTAAAATCAGGTGAAAAACAATACTCCCTGATTTTGAACACTGTAACGACGCCGCTCTATTTCAGTTCATCGAAACTGTACACCCGGGACTTTTTCGATGATGTGAAAGCGCGATTAAACAATGGCGGCGTCTATGTGACATGGATGGATTCGCGTATCGGAGATAACGGTAGTGATATTATCCTTCGGTCTTTACAGCAGAGTTTCAGGCATTGTGCGCTTTTGTATGTAAAATCGTCATATTTTTTACTGGTCGCTTCGGATACGCCCTTGAAAATGCACCAACAGAAAGCTGTCGTAACACAGCCTGATTTACGTAAAAACCTGATGCAAAAGCACCGGATTATGAGCGCCTGGTTACCTTACCAGCTAATGACCACGGATCTGTTTTCACTGATCAAAAACAAGGATGGGGTATTCAACACAGCAGACTATCCGGCGCTGGAGTTTGAGATGGCCAGATTACAGGAGAGTGGTATTCCTGAATTCAAAAAGAGGCTATTGGCTCATTTCGATATTCGCCAGATAGAACAGGCTATGCCGATTAAAACAGCAGCATTTCCTGCTGATTTCATAGCGCATGCCAAAGAGCGCCTTGGAGCATCTTCTATTACAAGACACTTGCAAACAGCACTCAATCATGAGCCTCTAACCACGGAATCTCTCCGGATAAAAGAAGAAATGGCCGAACTGGTATTCAGGAAAGTCAGGATGGAGGTCGTACGTACAGCAGATAATATACACGCCTATGGCTATCAGCTTATCAAACTGGGCCGTTATGCTGAAGCGATCACCGTTTTTCACGACGTTCTGAAGCGGGATTCGAAACACGATAATACATATTATAATCTGGGTGTATGTTTTGAAAAACTGGAACAGTACGACAGGGCGCTGGCAAGTTTTCGGCATGAATTGATCGCCGATCCCGACGATGAAGATGCCGCTTATCGTGTGGCCAGAATCCTGATCAGAATGGGGCGTTATCATCAGGCCCTGAAAGCTCTCAATACCTACATTTCACATCAGGGAGGTGGACAGAGTAAGGCCTATTTCTACCGGGCCCTGGCCTACAGGGCGACAGGTGAAAATAACCTGGCCAAAGCCGACCTGATGCAGGCCATGAAGCTGAGCGAAGATGAAAAAAAAGCCGCCAACCAACTGGAGCTATTGGATATACCCTGAAAAAAACAATATATCCATGCAACAAAAAAGGCGACCCGAAGGTCGCCTTTGACTTGCCTTGGCAGCAATCAATAATGATTAAATCTTGCCTCTTGCTACAGCTTCAAAGAGTGCTTTAGCGGCTGCTTCTTCATGACCTTTGATATTTTTCTTATACTGAGATGTCATCATGCCCGCTTTACTTTTCCACTTGTCGTTTGCCGCAATAAGCTTGCGATCCTCGACTTTGAAACCATCCGCAAAGACCTTGGCTAAAGTAGCTTCGTCACCATAAGCCTCTGCCACATCTTTCCAGGTTGGACCAACTTTTTTCTTATCTACAGCGTGACAAGCCTTACATTTTTTGACGTTAAAGCCGCCAGCAACCGCTTCAGTTGCAGCAAAACCGCCCATCACAAATGCGGCTGCAGCTGCAATCATCAATGTTTTTTTCATAAATAACTCCTCCTCTCGAATTTGGAAGCGACTTGCTAGCGCAAAATCACTCACGGTGCAACAGTAGCATCGACATTTTTAGAGACCAGTGGCAATGAATACGCCTGCAAGCGGAAAATATCCCCATCAGGTGTTTCCATGCAACATCTATGCGCTCTTCACAATGAACTCACCATCTTCGAGATCGGCAACAATACAGCCTCCTGCCTGCACCTCACCGCTGATAAGCAAACGTGCCACAGGTGTCTCCAGATGTTCCTGAATAAATCGTTTCAGGGGCCTGGCTCCAAATACCGGGTCATAACCAGTCCTGCCGATCCAGTCGATAGCAGAATCTTTAATATCCAGCCTTATCTGCTGTTCACCGAGCCTTTGTTCCAGCTCTGCCAGGAACAGTTTGACAACATCTGCAATCACGGACTGCGTCAATGGGCTGAAAATCACCGTATCATCGACCCGGTTGAGAAACTCGGGGCGGAAGTGCTGTCTAAGCGCCGCCTGCACCTGCGCTCGCGCAGACGCATCGATATGGCCCTCGGCATCAATACCTTCGAGCAGAAACTCCGAACCGATATTGCTGGTCATAATAATGATCGTATTCTGGAAATTCACCGTGCGCCCATGGCTGTCAGTCAGGCGACCATCATCCAGCAGTTGCAACAATACATTGAACACATCCACATGTGCCTTTTCCACCTCATCCAGCAACAGCACTGAATAGGGTTTGCGACGCACTGCTTCTGTCAACTGTCCACCCTGTTCAAAACCGATATAGCCCGGAGGAGCACCAAGCAGACGTGACACTGCATGCTTTTCCATGTACTCACTCATATCAATACGTACCATATTGTCTTCGCTATCGAACAGCGTGCGCGCCAAAGTGCGTGCCAGTTCAGTCTTGCCAACCCCGGTGGGCCCGAGAAACAGGAAAGAACCAATGGGGCGATGCTGATCCCGAATACCGGCCCGTGCCCGCAGTACAGCATCAGCCACAGCCTTCACCGCATCATCCTGGCCGATGACGCGCTCATGCAACACCGACTCAAGACGCAATAATTTATCACGCTCACCCTCCATCAGTCGGGTCAGTTGAATACCCGTCCAGCGAGATACCACTTCGGCAATCTCTTCCTCAGTAACAGTTTCACTGATCAGGGTTTTATTCTCGGCCATCATGGCTTCGGCATCAGCCAGCTGTTTCTCCAGTTCCGGCAGCTTGCCATATCGCAGGCTGGCCACTTTCTCCAGATCATAACCACGCTCGGCCTCTTCGATATCCAGCCGTACCTGCTCAATGGATTCGCGCAAGCTTTGTACCTGCCCCATTGCACCTTTCTCGCGTTCCCAGCGAGCCCGCATGGCATCTCGCTCTTCCCGCAGATCGGCCAACTCCTTGCGCAGAATTTTCAGGCGTTTCTTGCTGGCTTCATCCTTCTCTTTTTTCAGCGCCGTTTCCTCGATCTCAAGACGCATGGTACGCCGTGTCACGGCATCCAGTTCAGATGGCATGGAATCCATTTCAGTGCGGATCGAGGCGCAGGCCTCATCAACCAGATCAATCGCCTTATCGGGCAGAAAACGATCCGAGATATAACGATCGGACATGGTCGCTGCCGCCACCAGAGCCCCGTCGCTAATACGCACGCCGTGATGTAACTCAAACCGCTCACGCAAACCGCGTAAAATAGAAATCGTATCTTCGACATCCGGTGCATCAACGATAATCGGTTGGAAACGTCGCTCCAGAGCCGCATCTTTTTCGATATGCTGGCGATATTCATCCAGTGTCGTTGCGCCGATACAATGCAGCTCTCCACGGGCCAGCATGGGTTTGAGCATATTGCCAGCATCGGAACTGCCCTCGGTTTTGCCAGCCCCGACAATGGTATGCAACTCGTCGATGAACAACAGCGTGCGCCCTTCCGATTCCTTGATTTCCTTGAGCACCGCTTTCAGTCGCTCTTCAAATTCACCGCGATATTTGGCGCCCGCCATTAATGACGTCATATCCAGTGCAAACAGACTGCGATTTTTTAACCCTTCAGGTACATCGCCGGATACAATACGCTGCGCCAGCCCCTCGGCGATAGCCGTCTTTCCCACACCCGGCTCACCAATCAGTACCGGATTATTTTTTGTTTTGCGTGACAGAATACGAATCACTGAACGGATCTCCTCATCACGACCGATCACCGGATCCAGTTTTCCGGATCTGGCCAGTTCAACCAGATCATTACCATATTTTTTCAGAGCCTCATATTGTGATTCAGGAGCATCCGTTGTAACCCTCTGGTGACCACGCACCTGCCCCAGAGCTTCCAGAAAACGCTCGCGAGTGATGCCATTCGCAATAAAAACCTTGCCTGCATCACTGTTATTACCTTCCGCAATCATGGCCAGCAATAAATGTTCGACGGAGATATATTCATCCTGCATTTGCTCTGCTTCATCACCGGCTTTCACCA
>JAUZQH010000157.1 GCA_030951065.1 Mariprofundus sp.
ACCCGGCAATACAGCAATTTTGACAGCCATGATTTTCTCCTTTGTAACTATTCTGCCCACCGTGTCACATCAATCAGCTTGAGCTAAGGAAGCGCTGATGTGTCAGTGCTTCCGTGCAGCCCACGGACGGGCTGCCAAATCAAACACGCAAGTGCTTGATTTGTAAGCAAATACAAAATCGCATTTTTGTATTTGCGGACTGATTACAGGCAGGATGCCTTTAATCAGCATCTCCCTAAGTGAACTGATTTTTGCCAGGATGGCAATAAATCAGCATTTCCCTAAACAGTTGCCACTACTTTTTTCCTACGACCGTTTTTACCGCAGTCAGAAACTCATCCACATCCTTGAATTCGCGATACACCGAGGCAAACCGCACATAAGCCACGCCATCGAGATCTCGCAATTGCTCCATCACAAACTCACCCAGAGCGCCAACGGCAATCTCCGATTTTCCGCTTTCCTGAACTGCGCGCAGAACGGCGTTGATGCCATGCTCCAGCTGATCGGCTGAAACCGGGCGTTTTTCAAGGGCTTTTTGCATACCTGAGCGAATTTTATCGAGATCAAAAGACTGGCGTGTACCGTCCTTTTTAATCACCAGCGGCAAGCGCAATTCAGCCCGTTCATAGGTTGAGAAACGTTTGCCACAGCCCTCACATTCGCGCCGACGGCGAACCGCAGCACCATCCTCAACGACCCGGGAATCCACCACGCGGGTATCATCATGGGAACAAAACGGACAATACATCCGGAATCAGCCTTGAAGCAGCTTAACTTTCGTAGACAGGGAAACGACCGGTCAGTTTACGTACTTCATCAGCCACTGCCTGATGAATCCCTTCATCTTCCGGCGCATTCAGAACCTGCAAAATCAGTTCACCAATCAGTTGCGCTTCGGGCTCCTGCATGCCGCGCGCCGTAATCACCGATGCGCCGATACGAATACCGGAGGTAACAAACGGCGATTCCGGATCAAACGGAATGGTGTTCTTGTTGGTGGTAATGCCGGCTGCTTCCAGCGCCTCTTCGGCCTGTTTGCCGGTAATACCCTGCGGGCGTACATCCACACGGAACATATGACAATCCGTCCCTCCGGATACGATGCGCAAGCCGCCTTCGCTCAAAGTCGCAGCCAGCGCGCGTGCATTGGCAATCACCTGTTTCTGATCGGCTCTGAACTGATCACCGAGCGCTTCCCCAAAAGCAACCGCCTTGGCTGCAATCACATGCATCAGCGGACCGCCCTGAATGCCGGGGAAAATACGGGAATTGATCTTTTTGGCCAGATCATCATCGTCGGTCAGAATCATGCCACCGCGCGGGCCGCGCAGGGTTTTATGCGTGGTCGTGGTGATCACATGGGCGTGACCAACCGGGCTGGGATATTCACCTGCTGCAATCAGGCCGGCATAATGCGCCATATCCACCATCAGAATTGCACCGATCGAATCGGCAATTTCGCGCATCCGGGCAAAATCGATTTGCCGTTCATAAGCCGAAGCGCCGCCAATAATCATTTTCGGGCGCTGTACCTCGGCCATTTTCTGCATCACATCGTAATCGATTAATTCATTGTCCTTACGTACACCGTAAGCCACTACCTCATACAAACGTCCTGAGAAATTGACCGGTGAACCATGAGTGAGATGCCCGCCATGTGACAAATCCATGCCCATGATCGTGTCCCCGGGGTTCAGCACAGCCATATACACAGCCATATTGGCCTGTGAACCGGAATGCGGCTGCACATTGACATGTTTGACGCCGAACAGTTCACGGGCACGATCCTGTGCCAGACGTTCCACTGCATCGACATACTCACAACCACCGTAATAGCGGCGACCGGGATATCCTTCGGCATATTTATTGGTCATCACCGAGCCCTGCGCCTGCATGACCGCTTTGGACACAATATTTTCACTGGCGATAAGCTCCAGCGTATGTTGCTGACGACCAAGTTCGGCGGCAATGGCATCTTCTACCGCGCTATCGGCAAGCGGGGCATTAAAAAACTGACTGCGATCAGACATGAAATCTCCTGAAAATAGATAAAAAAGTTCTGGTTCTATGCGGCATCCGGCCACAACTTCAGAACCAATAAACTGAGCTGCGTATTATGTCGAACTGAAGTCTTGCCGTCATCAGCCGGTTTTACCCCGTAACAATTATTCAGCGACTCAGCACATGCAAACCGGATTGTATCTCGAAACGGTCGGCGTCGGCAGGATTCAGTCGCACCACCAGATCAACAACATCATCGCCAACGCTTTTACTGAGCACTGATCCATGCTGGTAACAAAATGCCAGCGCCCTGCCGTCGGAAATATCCAGCCTGAGGTGCAACTCATGCATCTCCTGGCACAGCCAGTCGGTCAGTAACTCGATCAACTCCTCCATGCCTTCACCTGTTGCGGCCGAAATCGCCACACGGCTACCGGCAATCGTTTCAGCCCGATAACTCTCCAGCTCCGGTGCCAGATCTTTTTTATTCAACACTTCAACAATCGGCGGTGAAAAATCGCCCACCAGCCCCAGCTGCTCCAGCGTTTCATGCACCACTTTGGCCTGCTCTGCTTTCATCGGGTCGGAGGCATCACGCACATGCAGAATTAAATCCGCTTCGATCACCTCTTCGAGTGTGGCCTTGAATGCATCGACCAGCTCGTGCGGCAATTCCTGCACAAACCCCACCGTGTCAGATAACATCAGCCGTAAATGATCGCCGATCTCCAATAATCGCAGCGTCGGATCCAGCGTGGCAAACAACTGATCGGCCACATAAACACCGGATTGGGTCAATCGATTGAACAGGGTGGATTTGCCGGCATTGGTATATCCAACCAGTGCGACCGTAGGCAGATCTTTCTTTTTCCGCCCGGCCCGCTGGGTCGCCCGCATGCGTTTGATTTTTTCCAGATCTTTTTCGAGCGATATGATTTTATCGCGAATCATACGCCGGTCCAGCTCGATCTGGCGCTCACCCGGCCCCCCCATCAGGCCAACACCGCCGCGCTGACGCTCCAGATGCGTCCAGCTGCGAACCAGCCGACCCATCTGATAATTCAGGCTGGCCAGCTCAACCTGCAATATCCCTTCGCGAGTTCGTGCTCTGGCTGCAAAAATTTCCAGAATCAGACCGGTCCGATCCACCACTTTGGCATCCCAGGCTGTTTCCAGATTGCTCTGTTGCACAGGCGTCAGCGGATGATCGACAAACACCACTTTCGCCTCATGTGCTTCAACCCGCAGACGCACATCCTCGACCTTTCCAGAGCCAAACAGTGTGGCAGAAATAATCTTGCGCACATTCACCCGCACCGAATCAACCAGTTCACAGCCACTGGAATCCACCAGCAAATCAAACTCTTCCGCCCGCGCTTTCCAGGCATAAGCACCCAATTGCTTCGTCGGGAATTCAGGATGCACGCTAATGGCGATATCCTTCTCGATGGCTACATCGTATGTTTCACCCATACATCAGTTTCTCCAATGTTTCACTATCACCATGCACCGCATCCGGTGTCTGGTTATGAAACCAGGTAACCTGACGCTTGGCATATCGACGTGTGGCTGTAATACCATCGTTTACAGCCTGTTCCAGCACAATCCTTCCGTGCAGAAAATCCAGCAACTGTCGATAACCTACCGCCCGCAACGCCGGATGCGAATCCGGCAGCTTCTGTTCATCCAGCCAGCGTACTTCATCCAGCCAGCCGTCTTTCATCATGGCATGAAAACGATCTGCCAGCCGTTGCCTGAGAATCCCACGCTCTACATCCAGCACAAAAACCGGGCAATCAATCGGAACGGCTTCGCTATCCCGTTGCTGCCATGCACTCAATGTTTTACCGGTACTTTCATATACACACAGCGCTCGCATAATCCGCTGCGTATCCCCCGCTTTCAGACGCAAGGCCATATCCGGGTCTTTGTGTTGCAGTAACTGATACAGGGCAGACGTGCCTGCTTCTTTCTGCAAGGTTTCAAACCGTTGTCGCACCTGCGGTTTTTCTGTCGGTATATCTGCAAAGCCCTCAACCAGCGCACGTAAATACAAACCGGTACCACCGACAATCAGAGGAATTCGCCCCTGTTCATTTTCCTGCTCAATCACGACCCGTGCCTCTTTGGCCCAGCGCGCTGCCGAATACATATCCGGCAAATCACAGCAATCAACCATAAAATGCGGCACCTCAGCGCGTTCTGCACCGGTGGGCTTTGCCGTGCCGATATTCAGTCCACGATACAGCTGCATCGAATCGCAGCAGATGATACTGGTGTTGGCTGCCTGCGCGACCCGCATGGCCAGTGCCGACTTGCCGGTACCGGTTGCTCCCATCAGTGCAACCGCCTTCAAACTAGTCTTTTCGCCCAAAGAGGCGCTCCAGATCGTGCAGTGAAAGAGAGACATAGGTCGGGCGACCATGATTGCACTGGGCAATATTCGGTGTGGATTCCATGGCTCGAAGCAATGATTCCTGTTCTTCATGTGATAAAAGGCGACCCGACTTGATCGAACCCTTGCAGGCACGATTACCCAGCCAGCGTTCGAGAATACGCGCCTGTCCGCTGCTGCCTGCTTCTGCATCGACGCCAGTCAACTGACACGTCGAAACCAGTTCCGCGACCAGTTCCTGTACCGGTTCTGCCGATAACATCGCCGGTACCGAACGGATCAGGAACAGTTCATCACCTGCAATATCGATCTCCACCCCGAACACCGCCAATGTTTCAACATGATCATGCAACCATGCTGCGGTTTCGCCATCCAGTTTCAGTTCAACCGGCGCAAGCAGCATCTGTTTCGCCACCGATTGCCCGGACAGTTGTTTTTTCAGCTTTTCATAGGTCATGCGTTCGTGAGCCGCATGCTGATCGACCAGGATCACACCGTTGTCGGTCTGAGCCAGAATATAACAGCGATGAATCTGGGCAAGCGGCCGCCCCAGATCAATCGCGTCCCCCACCTGATAGCTGTGTTCAGGCTCCCCTGTAGCCGGTGAAGAAAATAAAATCCGTTGTAAATCAGCAGGTATCGATGCCGACCGGCCTGATGATTGGCCGCTGCCGGAAGTAAACCGCGGCATGGCATCAGAGCCCGGAGTACTCGCCTGCCCCGCTGCAGCATGTTGATATGAAGCAGGCATGCCGCGCTGCATCGACCCCATGGCCTGAGCTGTAGTCGTGGACGATACCGATTGCCCCATACGTTCAATACCTGCCCGGATACAGGCCACTACCCCGGCCCGTACCGTTTGCGGCGACCTGAAACGAACCTCGCGTTTGGCCGGATGCACATTGACATCCACATCAGCCGGATCAATTTCGATTTTCACCAGTGCTACCGGATAACGATCATGGAACATCACATCGCGGTAGCCGGCACGCATGGCTGCAATCAATTGTTTATCCCGGATCACACGCCCGTTGACCAGAAATATCATTCTGGTGGAATCACGATGGTGAAACGTCGGTAATCCCAGACGGGCCGAAATCTGTATCCCCTCGTGCTCAATGGATATTTCGACACTGTTGTCAGCAAAGTCTTTACCCATAATGGCCAGCAGACGGGCTCTCTCATCCTGAACCGGAAAATCAAATCGCTTGCGTCCGTCCAGCTCCAGCAGCATTGCAACTGCAGGATTGGCCAGTGCCAGTGTACGAACCACCTCAACGATGGCCGCCTCTTCGGTTTTATCCGTGCGCATAAAATTCAGCCGGGCCGGTGTATTCAGGAACAGATCGAGCACCTCGATGCGCGTGCCCCGCCTCGGCGCTGCCGGACGTATTTCCTGGCCGGAACCGCCATCGACCCGTACTTCGATCCCTTCCGTACTGCCTGCCAGCGCTGTCTGCATACGAAAGCGCGACACCGATGCAATCGCAGGCAAGGCCTCACCCCTGAAGCCATGGGATGCAATGCGGTGCAGATCATCAGAGGTTTCGATTTTGCTGGTCGCATGGCGTTGTAGTGCCAGTTCGGCATCGTCAGCCGACATGCCGCAACCGTTATCCTCGATAACAATCCCCTTCTTGCCTGCACCGGTGATGCGAATACTGACCTGAGTCGCACCGGCATCCAGCGCATTTTCCATCAGTTCTTTCACGGCAGAGGCCGGCCGTTCGACCACCTCGCCGGCAGCAATCTGGTTGGCCACCTGCGGCGGCAGAATATGGATCAGCTGTCCGGACAGCACAGTCAGACCCGTAAAAAAAGGGGAAGAGAAATAATCGAACTCCTTACATGAAAAGTCGGCCAAATCTGCTTGCTTTATGGTCAACAATCCACCCTTGCAATACCTCACATTTGCAACAATTCAGTTTGCAGCTGTCTCCGGAGCCGCTAAAGTGTGTCATTGCCACCCGGAGAAAAACAATGCCCGAGACAGCACAAATCATGATATCGATGCGGCGCAACGCATTATTCGCCGCACTGCCGGAACAGGCCCTGAGCAATCTGACATCGCACGCATGTTTGAAGACATTCAATTCGGGACAGATTCTGATCGAGGAGAATGAAGATAATCATACACTTTTCCTGCTTACAAAGGGAAAGGTGTCCATCATCATCAATGGTACCGAAGTTGCCACCCTGCAAGCCGGTGAAACCGTTGGCGAGATATCCATATCGAAAATCAGTCCGCCGGTTGCCCGCGTCGTTGCCGTCAATGAAGTTGAAGCCGTCTCGCTTCCCGCCAGGCTCATCGAAACCTGCTGCACTGAATATCCGGAATTTGCCCTGTGCCTGCGTGCAACCGGCCTGCAGAAAGTTTACGGCAGATAATCAGGCTCTGCGGCACCCGGGCCCGTTCATTTGCCCGCCATCGTCTGTTGCAAAATGCTGTCAACCATCGCATCAGAATCATTGTAGTCGATCTCAATATGCTGAACACCCCGATTATCTTTGAAAACCAGTCCGGGGAACCCCTGTACACCCAGCTGTTGATTCAATTGCATATCAGTATTTAACACCGCCTGCGTTACCGGTGCATTCAGTTCTGCCCGGAATCTGTCGACATCCAGTGCCAGAGCAGCTGCCAGTTCGATCAGTACTGTTTCATCCGAAGGGTTGCGGGCCTGCAGATAATAGGCCTGCTGAATGGCCAGAATCATGGCATCCTCATTATTCCCATTGCCCGGCAACTGATTCCTGGCTGCAATCACAGCCCTGCAGGCAGGATAAGTTGACCGCCTGGGTGTGCAATCCGACCAGAATGCATGGTTAAATAACGTTCCCGGAACCCGATGTTCAATCATCTGCCAGTGCCGACGGATCATGGCCCGGGTTTCCGCCGGCATCGGCGCATCTGAATCCGGTGCCAGCCCGCCCAGCAGATACTTTACTTTCAGCCCATCCGGCAATTGCGCCTGTACTGCCGTCCAGACCGGCCGGAATGCCCAGCACCAGCTGCACATCGGATCATGAATATAATAGAGTATACTCACTGCCTGCAAGCACAGCTCATAGCATCATCCATAGCTGTCCGGTCACACCGGTTCCCGGCGGAATTTGAAAATCATTGCCAGTATCGCAAGGCAACACAGCGTTCCGAATACAGACACAGCAACCATCAGCCACTGATCAAGATGCGAATAATATGCCGCAAACATCGCGGAAGCTGCTGCAAACACCATCCATTGCAAACGGGATAGTCCCTCCACATCACGCGTTTTCCAGGTGATGCGGAGCTGATCCAGAAAGCCCAGTGTAAATGCCAAAGCAGCAATCGATCCCATCATTTGCCATGCATCTATATTCAAGTCATACCTCTTTTCATCATCGGGTTACGCAACAGGGTTAGGAAGCGCTGATGTGTCAGTGCTTCCGTGCAACCCACGGACGGGCTGCCAAATCAAACACGCAAGTGATTGATTTGTATGCAAATACAAAATCGCATTTTTGCATTTGCGGACTGATTACAGGCAGGATGCCTTTAATCAGCATCTCCCTGGCTTACTGCCGTCAATCACGGCAGTCAGCGATATTCATGAACCAGCCGGGTTAACTGATCTGTTTGGGAACAGGCAGGGAAAGCCCGGTGGAATTACGCATCAACAACTGTTTAATCGCACCGCTGTTGCCCATCA
>JAUZQH010000158.1 GCA_030951065.1 Mariprofundus sp.
AGAGATGCCGGATTTACCAGGCATCTCTGACTGTTCCATGCAGGTGTCAACCGTGACACCAAGAGCCTGCATGGGTGACGGGGTGGGGCGTTAGCTTCACCCCAATCCTGCATCGGATTGGTGTTTCGGGCAGTAATAATCAGAGGGCCATAGTGGATGCCCTCTAAGAAGGAGAAATATAACTATGGCACAGGTAGTCATTATTGGAGCGGGAATCGGTGGTATGCCGGCTGCTTATGAAATGCAGGACGCGTTGAAAAAATTTGGCGGCAAGCATGAAGTGACGGTGATATCCAATGTGGATTATTTCCATTTCACCCCGTCCAATCCGTGGGTGGCAATTGGCTGGCGCGACAAGGAACAAATCAGCTTTGAGTGCTCACCGTATCTGAACAACAAGGGTATCAATTTTCTTTCCTGTGGCGTGGATGAGATTCTGGCCGATGAGAATAAATTGCGATTGGGTAACGGCCATAATCTGGATTATGATTATCTGATCATTGCGACCGGCCCGCGTTTGGCTTTCGAGCTGGTGCCGGGCATGGGTCCGGAAGGTCATAGCCATTCAATTTGTCATGTAGATCACGCTGTAGAGGCGTACAACGCCTTTGAAGAGTTCTGCAAGGATCCCGGCCCGATTGTGGTGGGCGCTGTGCAGGGCGTATCCTGTTATGGCCCGGCTTATGAATATGCCTGTATCCTGGATACCGAGCTTCGCCGGCGCAAAATCCGTGACAAGGTACCGATGACCTTTATCACTCCGGAGCCGTATATCGGTCATCTGGGGCTTGGTGGTGTGGAAGATTCCAAGGGGCTGCTGGAGTCGGAACTGCGCAAGCGTGACATCAAATTTATCACCAACTGTAAAACAGTTGCCGTGCATGAACATACGATCGATTACGAAGAGGTGGATCGCAATGCAGAAGTGATAGCATCCGGTTCTCTGGATCATAAATTCTCTATGCTGATGCCGCCATTCCGTGGTGTTGGTCCGGTTGCCAACTGTGAAGCGTTAGTGAATCCGTTGGGCATGGTGAAGATTAATGACTATCAGCAAAGCACAGCGTTTAAAAACGTCTTTGCGACGGGTGTGATTGTGGCGATTCCACCGGTTGAAGCGACACCGTTGATGGTGGGTACGCCGAAGACCGGTTTCATGATTGAGTCGATGACTACCGCTATCGTACATAATATTATCCATGACCTGAAAGGTGAAGAACCCGAACAATGTGGCACATGGGGTGCAATTTGCCTGGCTGACTTCGGTGATGGTGGGGTGGCACTGGTCGCATATCCTCAGATTCCACCGCGTAATATGGTTTGGGCCAAGGGCGGCAGCTGGGTTCATGTAGCCAAGGTCGGTTTCGAGAAGTATTTTATGCGCAAGATGAAAACTGGCGTATCCGAACCTTTCCTTGAGAAAGCGTTTCTAAAGCGTATGGGCATTGAACGCCTGAAGTAATATAATAGAGATCAGGCGGCTGGCACAATGACAGCCGCCTGTTTTCGATCATATATATCACCATATTATTATATAATAAGAGAGTGGAGTCTGTATGAGGACTGAACTGGCCAAAGAGATCACGATAGTTCTGGTGATTAAGTTAACGGTGTTGTTGCTTATCTGGCGGATGTTTTTTTATGACAATGCACCGGTCATTGCCCCGTTGGAGAATCTGTTGCCCTGAAGGCTGTTCAACCCGAAACACCAACAACAGGACCATACTGAAGGAGTAAAGTATTATGGAAGAAGCACTGGTAGATATATCGAGGCTGCAATTTGCCTTTACTGCCTTGATCCATTTTCTGTTTGTGCCGCTGACGCTTGGCTTATCGTTATTACTGGTGGTGATGGAGACATTGTACGTCAAAACAGGCAAACAGATATATAAGGATATGACCAAATTCTGGGGCAAGCTGTTTGCGATCAATTTTGCCATGGGTGTGGTCACCGGTCTGACCATGGAATTCCAGTTTGGTTCCAACTGGGCGTATTATTCGCATTACGTTGGCGATATTTTCGGTGTGGCGCTGGCTATTGAAGGCCTGATGGCTTTCTTTCTGGAGTCGACCTTCATCGGGCTGTTTTTCTTCGGCTGGGATAAACTGAGTCGAGGCAAGCATCTGATGGTTACCGTGCTGGTCGCACTTGGTTCGAATCTTTCCGCGCTGTGGATTCTGATTGCCAACGGCTGGATGCAGCATCCGGTCGGTACATTCTTTAATCCGGAAACCATGCGCATGGAGCTGGAGAGCTTTTCAGCCCTGTTGTTCAATCCCATGGCGCAGGTGAAGTTTCTGCATACGCTCTCTGCCGGTTACCTGACCGGAGCGGTATTTGTCATGGGTATCAGTGCCTGGTATCTGCTCAAGGGTCGCGACCTGGAATTTGCCAAACGCTCGTTTACGGTTGCGGCGGCAGTTGGTACGGTGGTATCGATTACCGTGGTCATGCTGGGTGATGAGTCCGGTTATCACGTGGCGGAATATCAGCCGGAGAAAATGGCCGCCATTGAAGCAATCTGGGAAACCGAACCGGCTCCTGCGCCGTTTACGGCAGTCGGAGTGATTGACCAGGAAGCAGGGGAGACCCGTTACGGTATTCATATTCCGGCCGCACTCGGTCTGATTGCCACACGTTCACTCGATGGTGAGGTGCCCGGCATCAAGGAACTGGTGGAACAGAATGAGTCTCGCATTCACAGCGGTTTGAAAGCTTACCAACATCTCTCGGCTATGCGGGATAAACATGCCACTGATGAGCAACAGCGTGAATTCAATGCGCATGTGCAGGATCTCGGTTATGCATTGTTGCTGAAGAAATATATCAGTGATCCGATGCAGGCCAGTGAGGTGCAGATTCAGCAGGCAGCTGCCGATACGATTCCTCGTGTTGCCCCGATGTTCTGGACCTTCCGTGTGATGGTGGCCATTGGCAGTTTTCTGATGTTATTGATGTTCTATGGCCTGTATGCCGCCAGAAAGGGGACGGCCTGGCATAATAAGTGGCTTCTCAGGGCAGCACTATGGGCCATACCGCTGCCGTTTATCGGTGTGGAGGTCGGCTGGTTTGTAGCCGAATTCGGTCGCCAGCCGTGGACCGTGTACGGTGTGCTGCCAACGCATCTCTCGACGTCCTCCCTGCATGTATCCGATGTTCAGAACTCACTGATGGCATTTGTGATCATGTATACGCTGATGTTTGCCGTGGAGCTCTACCTGATGTTCAAGTATGCACGCCTCGGTCCGAGCGCTCTGCATAGCGGTCGTTATCACTTTGAGAAAGGAGTCGCATGATGTTTGATTACGAGACCCTGCGTTTAATCTGGTGGTTACTGATTGCGGTGCTGTTGCTCGGTTATGCGATTATGGACGGTTTTGATCTCGGCGTAGGAACGCTGTTGCCGTTCGTGGGCCGAAGCGATGATGAGCGCCGGGTGCTGATCAATGCGATCGGCCCGACCTGGGATGGCAATCAGGTGTGGCTGGTACTGGGCCTCGGGGCGATTTTTGCGGCCTGGCCAGCTGTATATGCGGCTGCTTTTTCGGGTATGTATGCTGCCATGCTGCTGATGTTGTTTGCCCTGTTTCTGCGTCCGATCGGATTTGATTATCGCAGCAAAATCGCCTCACCGGCATGGCGGTCATTCTGGGATTATGCACTGTTTTTCGGTGGTATGGTTCCTGCTGTTGTGATGGGTATTGCGTTCGGCAATCTGTTGCAGGGCGTACCGTTCCATTTCGATGAGAACTTTCGCAGCTTCTACACAGGAAGCATGGCTGAACTGCTCAATCCGTTTGCGTTGCTGGCCGGACTGGTGTCGCTGAGCATGCTGGTAATGCACGGGGCAACCTTTTTGCTGATCAAAACGGAAGGGGTGTTGCAATACCGTGCCCTGAAAGCATCCAGGGGAGCGGCCGTGTTGACCACGGTGTTGTTTGCTGTGGCCGGTATCTGGTTGATGGCGGGTATCGAAGGCTTCCGGCTGGTTGGGGAAGTGGATCATTATGCCGGCTCGACACCGTTTGGATTGAATGTGGTGCATGAAACCGGTGCATGGATGAGTAATTTCCGTAATTATCCCTGGATGTGGCTGGCGCCGTTGCTGGGTATGGGCGGCGCATTACTGGTGATGGTGTTCGGAGACCGTAAACCGGGCATGAGCTGGATTTCCAGCAGCGTATCCGTTGCAGGTATTGCAGCAACCGCCGGATTGTCGATGTTCCCGTTTGTACTGCCTTCGAGTACGCATCCATCCCAGAGTCTGTTGATGTGGAATGCCACGTCGAGCGAACAGACCCTGTGGCTGATGTTTCTCGCGGCAGCTATCTTTATTCCATTGATTATGGCTTATACCTCATGGGTATTCCGCGTGTTGCGCGGCAAGGTGACAGTGGAACAGATCAAAGAACAGCAGCATACGGCCTATTGATGCACATGCTTGAATCAGTGATCAGTCAATTATGGAGGAGAAAGAAATGTGGTATGTAATCTGGATTATGGTTGCTTCTCTGGCAGTGTTTGTCGGGGTGCGATCTACCCTTGCCATTGATTGAACGAGTTGATTTATTACGGCTAATATCTGTCGGGCTAGATACATGAGTCTGTGGGTAATTGCACTGGCGCCATTGATTGGCATGTTTCTGGCCATGTTCGGTGCCGGCGGTGGTATGCTAACCGTACCATTGCTGGTCTACGGTGTGGGTATGCCGTTGAAGAGTGCAATTGCAGCAAGTTTGTGGATTGTCGTCGTGGTGAGCCTGACGGCATTGCTACGACAGCAGGTATGGAAGCAGGTTCAGCCAAAACTGTTGGCCTACTTTATGGTTGGCGGTGTACTTGGCAGCTGGCTTGGGGCGCATTTGGGTCTGGCTATTCCGGATACTGTGCAGGGGGTGATGTTTGCCGTGCTGGTCTGGTTTGTCGCATGGTGGATGTATCGACAGGGTGGCAGTGAAGCATCATTGCGTAATCAGTCGCAGCCATGTCGCTGTGCATTGACTTTGGCGGTCGGGGTGGTGCTGGGCGTAGTCACGGGCGTTCTGGGCGTCGGCGGCGGTTTCTTGATGGTGCCTGCATTGATCTGGCTCGGCGTGTCGGATTTCAAGGTGGCAGTCAGCCATTCACTGATACTGATTGTGATTAATGCCATGGTCGCAGGTATGACTTATCTGGGCAGGGTTGAATTGGCCTGGCAACCGATGCTCTGGATTACCGGCCTGGCTGCAATTGGTTGTCTGGCAGGCAGCATGATACTGAACCGCTTTACAACAGCCAGATTGCAGACAATGTTCAGCCTGTTATTGCTATTGGTTGGAGGCATCATGTTGTATGATGCGATTGGAACATACTGAGAAAATTGGAGAAATTATGAGTAATGAATACAAACAACTGACAACTGAATTATCAGCCAGTATTGGCGGCATTCGCAAGGATATTCCGGATGTCATGAAAGGTTTTTCCGCCATGGCCGGGGCGGCGCTGGAAGATGGCGCACTGAGCAAGAAAACGAAGGAGTTGATTGCATTGGCGATTGGCGTGGCAGGTCATTGTAAGGGCTGTATCGGTTTTCATGTCAAAGCACTGATTGCGCTGGGCGTGACCCGGGAAGAGCTGGTAGAAACGCTGGGTATGGCGATTTATATGGGCGGTGGTCCATCATTGATGTATGCAGCTGAGGCGATGCAGGCATTCGAGGAATTTTCCAGATCATGAAACGGTTCACCTCGTGGCTGCATTGTCCGTCCATGGGCATGCTGATTGTTGCTGCCCTGCTGCTTGGTGCGATGCCGATTACGCCGGAACCACATTTATTCGAGAAAATACGCATGTTGATGGATGGTACGCTGGTCAAACCGGTCGACATATTTGACCTGTTCTGGCATAGCTGGCCTATACTGTGGATTATATTGAGACTACTGACGCCGAATGCGGAGGGTCAGTGCCGGATTCCGGATAAATCATAATGCTGGCACTGGATATCACCGTATTTGCCATCATCGGAACAATTTGTTGGCAGGGTTATTATAAACGCAGACTATGGTTTGAAGCACCGGTTTACCTGTTGCTTAGGCTTGGAAAAGGACGTGGTTTCTGGACGCAGTGGTTCATGTATGGACCGCCAGTCGTTGGAGGTCTGTTGCTTTGCCACTGGCTCAACACACATGGTTGGCATGCGACAGCCGCCGGCGGCATGCTGTTTGGCATGACTATCGGTTTGGAAGCGATGCGCATCGCCGAAGAGGAACAAAAGTGGAAAAGAGAAAAATGCGATGTGGAACTGGAACAATGAAAAAGGGACTGGCGGCCTTGCTGTTATTATTCAGCGCTACGGCCTATGCTGAAACATTGCCATTTGATTTATCTATTACGAGCGACCGGGTGAATGTGTACCGTTCTCTGGCTTTAAGTGATATCGGTGAAGGCAAAACAGCCATCCATATAGACTTCAGGGATAAGGCCGGCAAAGCCTTTACATTTGATCTCAACTATAAGGCATTGCCTGCCAACCGTTCATTTCCGGGCAATCTGGATATCACCCTGAAAGATGCGCAGGGAAAAAAGCTGAGCTATCTCTTTTTTGCTATCAACAATGTTCGGTTTTTGAAACAGATGGGTGTATTCGGATTGATGGTGAAGGTCGATGATGAGCTGTTTGATATTCGTTTCACCTTTGACAAACAGGCGGCGGGCCATCTGCGTGTCGCTGATCTCGGGCAGGAACGCTTTGTACAGGATACGCTGGCGCCTGCACTTCACTTTCAGATGATACGACCGGTGATCGTTCCGTTGGTCAGACCCGGTTTGCGATCAAAAACGTATCGTCTGGATAAGCACCTGTACGGGGTGAATTATAGTCTGAAGGATCAGGCAAATGGCATCGTTCAGTTCCAGTATAACTTATACGATGAAAGCGGGAAACAAACGCATTTGCTGGAGCGCGTTTATTTTCAGGCCGGCAGTTTGGCTGTCTTGCGGGAAGCGATGTTTGCCGGTAAATATTTTCACCCGCGTGACGGGGCATTCAAGCTGGTATTCTATCCGGCTATGGGCCAGACCGAACCGCTAAAAGAAACAGTCAATGGAAAAAGAGGATAGAGCTATGAGACGAATCATACTATCAATAGCAGCGCTGATGCCAGGGACGCTATGGGCTGACCCTCTGGATCGGGGTGAGGCATACACCACTCGCCAGGGACCACCACCATGGATGGACAATATTGATTTTGGCTTGTTGCTGGTGGATTACGGTATTTTTGCGCTGACGCTGGTGGCTCTGGGTTGGCTGTTGTTTAAAAAACCGGATTATCTGCACCGGCTCGAATCACTGGTCCGCGCTCCATTTGCAGCGATTTTTGCTGCTGCCAGACGCGCTGGCGGTGTGACGGAATTTATACTGCAAATGTTTGGCGGCATTGCTGTGTTGGTAACACTGGCTGCCTGGGTATTCTTCTGTCAGTGGCTCAAGCATATTGGGCTGGGGGCGCTGGCCATGATCGGGCTGGCATTTGTGGCGCTGTTGCTGGTACGTATGATTAAAGGCAATGAAAAGGAAGTGCCTGTCCCGTAAATCAAGAGGCAAAATAATAATGAACGATTGGGAAGAACGCTATCAACAGGGTGACACAGGTTGGGATCGGGGAACTACCAGTCCGGCGCTGCATACATGGCTGGATAGTGGTGCACTAAAACCATGCCGTATTCTGATTCCCGGCTGCGGCCGCGGTCATGAGGTCGTGACACTGGCCAGGCTCGGTTATGATGTCACGGCTGTGGACATTGCCCCCTCGGCGACAGCACATTTGCAACAGCAATTGGTTGATGCCGGTGTGACCGCAACAGTCATATGCGACGATTTATTCAATTATCAGTCTGCCACACCCTTCGATGCGATTTATGAACAAACCTGTCTATGTGCGATTCAGCCTGAACAGCGGAGTGAATACGAAACATGTATCTGTCGCTGGCTAAGGCCGGGAGGAGAGCTGTTTGCACTGTTTATGCAGACAGGCGCAGAAGGTGGGCCACCATTTCACTGTGACTTGCAACAGATGCGTCAGTTATTTAACAGTGACCACTGGTTGTGGTCAAGCCATGAACCGATTCGAGTTCCCCGCAAAAGCGGCAGGTTTGAAATAGGAACAATCCTGTCCAAACGGTAACCATCTGAGGCAGGAGGCGTTATTGTGATGAAAGATTTAAATGATGCAGTGCACAGACACAATGAACAAATCAAGGAGATAGAAATGGCAAAAGGAATGAAAGATTTTGTAGCAGAAGCCAAAGCCCGGGTGCCGGAAGTATCCACTGAAGATGTAGAGGCCTTGTCCGGCGATTCGGTTTTATTGCTGGATGTACGTGAGCCGGGCGAACTTCAGTCCGGGTTCCTGCCCGGTGCAATGAATGTGCCGCGTGGGATGCTGGAGGTGAAAGCCGACCCGTCCATGCCGCCGCATGATGTCCGGCTGGCGGATCGTGAGCAGGCCATTATCGTATATTGTGCCAGCGGCGCACGCAGTTTGTTGGCAGCATCCACCTTGCTGGAGATGGGCTTTATCAATGTCAAATCCATGGCGGGCGGCTTTTGCGCCTGGCAACAGGAAGGGCGTGAGATAGCAACCGCGTAAACAAAAAACACGTATCAATGAAGATGGCAGCAGTGCGGATACGGCCAGAGGAGAAGCATGAAGAGACAAACCATGTTCGAAGCAGTGGGTGGATTGCCGGTGATGGAGCGTGTACACAAGCGCTTTTATGACAAGGTATATGCCCACCCATGGCTGGGGCAGTTTTTTGAAGGCCATGATCAGGCCGCGATTGAATTGCGTCAAACCCAGTTTATGGCGGAGAAAATGGGTGCGGACAGGCCGTACCCGGGCCGTGAATTGCCACTGGCTCATCGTCGCATGTATATCACGGAGGAGCTGTTGAAGGAGCGACAGGCATTGCTGCGTGAGTCGCTGGAGGAAGAGGGCGTGGCTGAAAAACTGATTGTCCGCTGGTTGAAGATCGACAAGGCATTTTGGGGTAAAATCAGCAATGAATCACTGGATGAGTTTCTTCTGGTTGATTTCAAGTATGAGAAACCGCTGATTGTTGAAAAACCGGCGGAACAGACGCCTGGTGAATCGCCAATACAGAAGTTGGCCAAGAAATTTAATGATTGATTCATAGCTTTTGTCGCTGGCGCAAGGACTATCCAGTCCGGCTGGCCTGTTTGCAAAGATGAATTGACTCAGGCTGCTTTTTTAAGCTCAGGCATGTCCAGTAATTGAATAATCTCATCCGGTCGTGTCAGGACATCAGACAGGTTATAGGAGTCCAGCACATCCATGAATGCTTTTCGAGCTTTGTATAGTGCATGCCTGAGCTGACAAACCGGTGAGATCGTGCATGTGTTGTTTTCGTAATCAAAACATTCGAGCAGATCAAAATGCGGTTCCGTATGCCGGATCACTGCTCCAATATTAATATTCTCAGGTGGAAATGACAGCACCATTCCACCTGATTTTCCACGAATGGTTGTGATCCATCCGCTGGATGAAAGATTATGTACAACCTTGACCAGGTGATTGCGGTTGATGTTAAATGCTTCCGAGACTTCAGTGATGGTACAGCGGCGTTCGGGATGCAGCCCCAGAAATAGCAGCACGCGCAAGGAGTAATCGGTATATTGAGTTAGTTGCATGCGAGAAAGATATATTAAGTTGACAGCTTTTGTCCAGTGTCGGTAAGATGGCGCACACATACTATTGGTATGAAGATATACAAGGAGGAAGATATGAGTTCTGTATATGAACAACTTGGAGGAGAAGCAGCTATTAATGCTGCTGTTGACGTATTTTATCGTAAGGTGCTCGGTGATAAATATGTGGCACGCTTTTTTGAAGGTGTGGATATGGACAAACAAGCTGCCAAGCAGCGCGCCTTCCTGACTATGGTAACCGGTGGCCCGAACAGTTATACCGGCAAGGATATGCGAGAGGGACACCGTCATCTGATCAAGATGGGGCTGGATGATTCCCATTTCGATCATATTTTATGTCATTTACGTTCAACACTGGCGGAACTGGGTGTAGCTCAGGATTTGATCGATACAGTTATCAGTGTGGCTGAGTCCACCCGTGATGACGTACTCGACAGGTAAACAATTATGCATTTAGAGACATTTATCCCCGTATTTTTGATGTTTGCAGTATTCGGCCTGATTGTGCCAACGGTGTTGGCCGGTATGGCTGAAAAAGGGCGTGCAGTTGGAAAAGGTAGTACAGCTGAAGCCGATGCTACTGCATCGACAGCAGATACCAGTCTGTATGAGCAACTCGGTGGCGAAGCTGCCGTCAATGCAGCGGTTGATGTGTTCTACCGCAGGGTATTGGCTGATGCATATGTGGTCAGATTCTTCGAAGGCGTAGATATGGAGAAACAGGCGGCCAAACAGAAAGCATTTTTAACGATGGCTTTCGGTGGTCCTCATAACTATAGCGGTAAGGATATGCGAGAAGGGCATCGCCATTTAATCAAAATGGGCCTGAATGATTCTCATTTTGAACATATCCTGATGCATTTGCGTGCTACACTGGCGGAGCTCGGGGTTGCCAATAACCTGATCCAGCAGGTGATTGCTATTGCCGATAGTACACGCGACGACGTGCTTGATCGCTGAATTCAAATATGATGACGAGGAGGGGGGGCTTGTACCTCCCTTCTTTTTTTTGTAAAACTGTGGATATTGAATTCAACGGGAGAGAAATATGCCAACCATACGGTTTGAAGGTCAGAATTATTTTTGTGCAACAGATGAAACGGTACTGGAATCACTGGAGCGCCACGGG
>JAUZQH010000159.1 GCA_030951065.1 Mariprofundus sp.
ACAGATAAAACCGATGCCCATATCGATGTTGAAATCGGCAACCTGCACCGGGTATTTTTTGAGACCGTTGAAGATTTTCCCACTGATCGCAATGTTGAAATTGTCACAGGCCAGGTAGCCGATCATGTGTATATTGACATCATCGAGCGAGGCGCGGGCCATACACCCGCCTGCGGAAGCGGCGCCTGCGCCACAGCTGCAGCAATCTGGCATGCGGAAGCACGTATTCGACCGCTGGTCATTGAAATGCCCGGTGGCGTGGTCATCGTTTCCGGCACAATGGAAAACCTGATTCTGGAAGGCAGCGTCAATAAAACCTTCGACGGTGTTTTTTCACTAGCGCAAATAAAAGTGTAATTCGCACTTGCATCCGAATCACTTTGACCCATAATCCGCCCCCCCAAAAGGGACGTCTGAGGGCAGGTAGCTCAGTCGGTAGAGCAGAGGACTGAAAATCCTCGTGTCGGGGGTTCGATTCCCTCCCTGCCCACCACTAATATCAAGGACTTACGGAAACGTAGGTCCTTTTTTTTGTTTTTCATATAGCCTACATGTAGCCATCCTGACTAACCTTACCTCACTCATATGCATTCAGACTGAATCATCCGGAAAAACTTGGCAGCAGTGGAATGAGAATACCCCCACCCTCAGTATTCACTGTGCAGTTTCCATATACCATTATTTATGCATAGTCCGGGCTGCAATGAATTGTTAGCGTGTGGCAGATGAGGAAACAGTCATGAAGCAAATCATGCATTTATCGGGGAATTTACCGCTGTTATTTGAATTGACCCTGGTTGCGATGCTGGCCTGGATTGTATCGGGGTGGTTGCTTCCGTCTGACGAACTCAAGCCATTCGAATCGTCTCAAAATACGCGGCAAGCAACGACTACACTGCCGGATATAACCGGATTGCTGACTGTTCCGCTGTTTGGAAAAATCCAGCAGATCCAATCGCCCAAGCCTGTGCCGAAAAAGCCCAAACCTGTGGTCGTGAGTCGCCTGAACATCAAGTTATTGGGCACTATCGTGGCAGGGGAAAACTCCGCCGCTATCGTTGCTGTTGCCAAACGCCGTGAGCAACAGGTTTTCTTTATCGGAGACCGAATCCAGCCGGGCGTGATCCTGAAAGAAGTTGAAGCCGAAGCTATTGTGGTGGAACGGAGCGGCAAACTGGAACGAATATCGCTTGAACAAGGTGCCAAGCTGACATCCACCCCTGTGCCGGGAGCTGTCTTTGCAGCCAGCCCGGGACAGGCTTCGGGGCAACTGACAAGTGTAAAATTGAACCGGGGCCGTTTGCAACAACAGCTGCAAAATTTCCCTGTACTGATGACGCAGGCAAAGGCCGCGCGTCATTTTGTAAACGGCAAGCCGAAGGGGTTTTCCATCACCCAAATCGCGCCGGGTTCATTGTATCAGCAGGCAGGATTGCAGAATGGTGATATCATCCTCAGTGTTAATGGTAAAGAAATCACCGGTGCCCAGCAGGCAATGAATATGTACCAAACACTGAAAAATGCAGCAGCTATTGATCTTGAATTGATTCGAGCAGGTCAGGTTCGGCAGATTCATTATGATATCCGCTAACCAGGAATCTGTCGGACTTATGAGAAATCTACTGTGCGTTAGGGATAACGGCCAAAAACATCCTGATTTATCGTTGCATAGTTACCACTATGCGCCTCAAAATCATGCTATTTTTGACTCGCTCCCCCACCTGCTCGCTACGATCACCCTAAGCCCGACAGACTCCTAGACAAACATCAGATATGTATCTGGAATATTTCGGGCTGAAAGAGCTGCCATTTTCGATTGCACCTAATCCGCGTTATCTTTATTTCACGCATCAGCATCAGGAAGCGCTGGCGCACCTGGTATATGGGCTGAACAGCGCCGGAGGCATCATTCTGTTGACCGGTGAAGTAGGTACCGGCAAAACCACCATCAGTCGTAAACTGCTCGAAGATATACCGGAAAATATCGACATCGCATGGATCGTCAATCCAAGGCTGTCAGTAGAAGAGCTGCTGGCGGCTATATGTGATGAACTTGGCATCGATTACCCGGATGGTAACAATAGCATTAAAATATTTACCGACCTGATCAGCGCCTATCTGATCCGAGCGCACGGCAATGCCCGCAATGTAGTACTGATGATCGATGAGGCGCAAAACCTCTCTCCCGAAGTACTGGAACAACTGCGCCTGTTGACCAACCTGGAAACCAGCGAACGTAAACTGCTGCAGATTGTACTGCTGGGGCAGCCGGAATTAAAAACCATGCTGGAAAGAACCGATTTAAGACAGTTGGCTCAGCGTATCACGGCCCGTTATCACCTGCAGCCGCTGAGCAAGGTGGAAACCAGCGAATATATCCGTCATCGGCTGGCTGTCGGCGGCTGCAATAAAACAGTTTTTTCGCAGCGGGCAATGAACCTGATTCACCATCTCAGCCACGGGACTCCGCGCCTGATTAATCTGTTGTGCGACCGGGCTCTGCTCGGCGTTTACAGTGGCAATGGTGCCATGGTCTATCCAAAACATGTCCGACAGGCCAGCCGGGAGGTGCTGGGCAAGGTTGAAACGCCGAAACGACGGTTCCTTGTTCCCGTTGCAGTCATGGTTTTATTGATCGCTGCCGTCGCAATCGTTGCAACCGGCGCATGGCAGAAACCGCCGCTACATTTAAAATCGGGATCGGCGCTTCAAAACACACTATCGTCCACACCCGAAGTTGAACTGAAACATCGCAATGCGGCTACAGCGAAAAGAGTACATAACCCGCTACCAGACCAGATTGCTGAACCGGTAACAATCAACATGCAGAACCACCCACCGACTGCAGATATTACCCGCCAAAGCACACAAAAAGCGTCCCATGTCATCACCACATCAGAAAAAAATGGAATCACCCCTTCGGCTTCCGTCAAACCATGGACAACCATAGAAGAAACCGGCACCAGAACCCTGGCATTCCAGACACTGGCCAGGATATGGCATACCGATCTGGCTTCGACAGAAGGGCAGCCATGCGATCAATTGATGAATAAAAAACTCTTCTGCCTGTCGCAACGCACGAACCTGTGGCTGCTTCAGAAATTCGATCGTCCGGCTATATTCCGGATTGTCGATCATGACGGCGGACTTCACTATGCCGTTATCCGCTCAGCTTCACATGGCCGCGCGGTCATCCAACTGGGTAAACAGCAGTGGAACATACGCCTGTCTGAGCTGAAACAACGATGGCAGGACAGCATAACCCTGATCTGGATTAAACCGCCGGGATATAAAAAAGACCTGCAAAAAGGCGATTCCGGCAAGGCAGTCGAATGGCTGGCCCGTCAACTGGATCACATTCAAGGCAGCATGATTCCACCCGGACAAAGTCATACGATGGAT
>JAUZQH010000016.1 GCA_030951065.1 Mariprofundus sp.
CGACAAACCACTTATCTCCTGCGAATTCTTTCCGCCCAAAACAGACAAGGGCGAAGAAAACCTGTGGAACTGCCTGAACGAGCTGCGCAGTATCAACCCTGCCTATATCTCTGTTACTTACGGGGCCGGAGGCACCACACAAGACCGCACAAAAGGGATTGTCACCCGCATCAAGGATGAAACCGGTCTCTCCCCGGTAGCGCATCTGACCTGTGTTGGTGCCAGTAAACATGAGCTTGCCGAATTACTGGCCGATTACCAGGCTGCCGGCATCGAGAATATTCTGGCCCTGAGAGGCGATGCTCCGGAAGGCATGGAGCACTTCGAGGCGGTTGCCGGTGGCTTTTCCCATGCCACCGATCTTATCGCGTTTTTACGCACACAGGGCGATTTCTCGATTGCCTGTGCAACTTATCCGGAAGGCCATCCTGAATCCACAGGCGGTGTTGCCGATGACATCCGCTACCTGAAAATGAAACAGGACAATGGCGCCGATGCTGCAGTTACCCAGTATTTTTTCGATAATGAAACGTTTTTCAGATTTCGGGATGCCTGCGAAAACGCAGGAATCACCATTCCGATCATTCCCGGCATTATGCCGGTCGGAAACTTTGATCAGATCGTGCGTTTCTCAGCCATGTGCGGTGCTTCCATTCCAGCCTGGTTGCATGAACAAATGGCACCTCTCCAGGGCGACCTGGACGCAGTCAAAGCCCTCGGTATTGAGCTGGCCACCAAACAGTGTCGCGAGTTATTGCAGGCTGACGTGCCGGGCATCCATTTTTATACATTGAACAAATCGGAAGCGACCATCGCCATTCGCAATCAGTTAACTGATCTTTTGTAGATTACCTCTGTAACACAGATGCTATGGCAGTTCCTGTCCCGTAACATGGCTGTGCTTACGCTGGCTTCTGCCGCGGCAGCCTATGCATACCCGGCCGCCTTTCTGATTTTCAAGGATTATTTCCTGTGGTTTTTTGCTGCGACCATGTTTGCACTGGGAGTAGTGCTCAAACCTGATGAAGCGCGCACAGCACTCTCACGTCCATCGCAAATCGGTCTGGGGGTGTTGTGCCAGTACTCAATCATGCCGCTGCTGGGTTTTGCCGCTGCAAGTTTTGCCGTATGGCAGGGTGTCGCGCCGGAGCTTGCTCTGGGTTTTGTTATTGTCGGTTGCGCACCGGGAGCCATGGCCAGCAATGTCATCACCTACCTGGCCGGCGGCGCAGTCGCTTTTTCTATCGCCATGACCATGGTAGCAACAATGCTGTCTCCGCTGCTAACACCAACCATGGTACAACTCCTGGGCAGTGCTTATATGGATATTCCATTCTGGCCTATGATGCAGACGATCATTTTAACCGTAGTGATACCGTTGCTGCTGGGCATGCTGCTACGCACGAAGCTTGGACAACGCATTGCACAGGCAGAACAGATTGCTCCCGGCATCGCAGCCATTGCCATTATATTGATATGCAGTTATGCGGTAGCCGCCAATCATGATCGCATCGCTGAAACCCCAATCATGGTGATTACACTGGTGATTCTGCTTAATGCTCTGGGTTACGTCCTCGGCTGGGCAGCTGCGGCCCTGTTCCGCTTCGATTACAGCCATAAAATCACGCTGGCGATTGAAATCGGCATGCAGAATGCAGGCCTCGGTGTTGCGCTGGCGCTTAAACACTTTCAGCCCGAAACCGCTTTGCCCGGAGCTCTGTTTGCTGTCTGGTGCATCATCACTGCCGCAGCCATGACCCGGTATTTACATAAAAACACCACTGCGATTGCAGCCATTTAGGACCTGATCGGATGCAAACGGACAATAGCACAGCAGTGAAGCTTTCATATATGTGGCAAAATGATTATATTTTGCAATGGAGATGGAGACAAAATCTATGAAAACCTTGTTCATTATCGTTGCCGTGTTCGGCTATATAGTCTCAGCTCAAGCCGAAACGCGTTATATTGTCGATCAGGCCAAACTACCTATGCGCTCTGGCCAGAGTACAAGCCATTCGATTGTGCGCATGTTACCCAGCGGCACTCCCGTGGAGGTGCTCGGGCAATCATCTACAGGATACACCCATATACGTACGCGCAGCGGTAAAGACGGGTGGATATTGAGCAGATACCTGATGAAAGAACCTGCTGCCAGAACACGGCTGGCCAGGGCTGAAAAAGAATTAAGCAACCTCGTTACCCTCAAACAGGAAAAAAAGGCGCTTGAGCAAGAACGCTCCCAACTCATGGAAGATAACAAAAAGCTGAAGACAGAGTTGGCACATATTCGCGAAACTGCTGCCAATGCTGTTGCCATTGCTGCCGAAAATGAGTCCTTAAAGGTCAAGGCGATGCAGGCTGAACAGACGCTTGAAGCATTGCGCCGGGAAACCAGCGATATCAGAAGTGGTGCCCAGCAGCGCTGGTTTATGCTCGGCGGAGGTGCCATTTTATTCGGTATTCTGCTGGGTCTTATCCTGCCTCGACTGAAAGTCCGTCGGAAAGATCGCTGGGGCAGATATTAATATGCAATAAACAACGCGCCTGCATGACTTTTTACACACCATGATAAAATTTCATATCATGGTGTGTAAAAAGTCCATGAGCGTTAGGAACTGTGTATTGCCCCCAGTCGTCCAAATCAGGATTCATACGACGCTGAATATAACAACCGGCAATAACCGGGTGTAGCCTGAATCCGGGTTTGGGTTAGCATTCGGCCATGGCTATCATTAATCGCCGTGCACGGCACGAATATCATATTCTGGAAACCTATGAGGCGGGCATGATTCTGACCGGTCCGGAAGTCAAATCGATTCGGCTCGGACAGGCCAATCTGGCCGAGGCACACTGCATCATCCGGAACGCTCGAGTCTTGCTGATTGGCTGCCATATCAGCCCCTATAAACCCGCCGCCATGAACAATCCCAAAGAGCCGGCCAGGTCTCGTGAATTACTGTTGAATAAACGTGAGCTGGAACGACTGATGGGGAAGTTGAAAGAACAGGGTTTGACGCTGGTACCATTGAAGCTCTATTTCAATGAACGCAATTTCGCCAAACTGGAAATCGGCCTGGCACGCGGCAAGAAGGCGCACGACAAACGGCATGATATAAAGGAGCGTGATATCAAACGCGACCTTCAGCGACGCTACAAAGTGTAACTGACAGCAAATATACAGGCGTCCGGCCTGGAAGTCCGTCCATGGGCTACACCTGAATGTAGCAGCATTTCCATAGTGATCATCGATTTGAACATGTAGTGTTCTGACCATGCTCAATGTATTGCTCGGCATGGCTGCCATTATTCTTGCCGGTATCGGCTGGCGAATACT
>JAUZQH010000160.1 GCA_030951065.1 Mariprofundus sp.
CCGCGCATGACTTTTTCCACTGCCTGGCGGGCGCGGAAGTCGGCCTTGATCTGACTTAGGGCAAACCACAAACCACCACCGCCAAGACCAAAAGCTGTAGCCAGCAACATGGTGGGGGGTACCTCAAACAGGTGAAACAGGTGTGCGACACTGAATAGTAATGATGTCACCAATGCTGGCAGTGCCATCCATGTCAGACCGTACAGGCCATAGAATCCGGGTCGTGAATGTAGTCGTGCATTGGTATTGGATTCCACCGAGAGCGCCTTGCCGCGCGCCATCCAGAAGGCCATAACAGACAGTGGGATCAAACCGCCAAAGAACCATAAAAACAGATCAGCAGTAGTCATTGGGTGATTCTGAACTCCATAATTATATAGTATTTACAACCTTGCACCACAGAACAGGCAGATTTTCGCGGCGTTAACCTTTGAGTATCATGTTTCATACCCCGGGTTTTGCCATACGCACTCTGTGGTAAGAGCTTGTGACTGTTTTTCAGGTAAAAAAACTGGCCGGAGGTTACTCCGGCCAGTCTCATAGTTGAAGCGCCTACTTAGTGCTTTTTCTTCAGATCGTCTGCTTTCAGACGTGTCAGTGCTTTCAGGTTGGCACGATAGTGATCGCGCATTGCTTTTGGCAGCGGGATCAGACCGATGTCTGCACATTCGCCTTCATCACCAATCATCTGCTCGCTCATGAACAGGTTGGCATATTAAAGCATGCCAGGAACCTTGCCGATGTGAGACTGCTTGATGTAGAAGTACAGTGAACGTGACAGTTTGTAGGAACCGTTCTGAACAGTTTCAGGTGCCGGAGCGACGCCTTCAATAGTAGCTGCACCGATCTTGTCAGTATTTTCAGCCAGGTAGCTGTAACCGAAGATGCCGAGCGCAGCAACGTCCTTGGTCAGCTTCTGAACGATCAGGTTGTCATTCTCGCCGGATGGAACATACACGCCGTCCTGACGGATTTCGTGGAACTTCTTGTACTTCTTGTTCTTCACTTTATCGGCTTTGTACAGATTGGTGTATGCATCGATATGCTTGGTGATGTGCTTGAGGATCATGTCCTCGAATGCATCACGGGTACCGGAAGAGGTCGGTGGGCCATAGATAGTGATTTTGCGGTGAGGCAATTTGGCATCGATTTCATTCCAGTAATGATACGGGTTGGCTACCAGAGCCGTGCCTGCCTTGTTTGGAACTTCAGCAGCGACAGCCAGCATCAACTGTTTGCGGGTCAGATCAAGAGGAGCAGCGCTCTTGGACTGTGCAATGGCGATACCGTCATAACCGACAACCATTTCGGTGATGTTCTTGACGCCGTTCTTCTGGCACTTCTTGTATTCCTTGGCTTTCATGCGACGCGATGCATTGGTGAAATCCGGAGTGTCCATGCCGTTACCGGCGCAGAATAATTTCATGCCGCCGCCGGAGCCGGTAGATTCAACAACCGGAGTTTTAAACTTTGTGGTGGAACCCAGCGCTTCAGCAACGTAGCTGGAGAACGGGTAAACAGTAGATGAACCCACGATCTTGATCTGATCGCGAGCCTGAGCTGTGCCTGCAGCCATGAGCATCATGGCAGCGGCAAGAATAATTTTCTTTTTCATACTTTATCTCCTTGTTTGGTTTGATGTTTGGTTAGAACAGAACAACTCAGGCCGGGAATAAATCCCCGGCCTGATGTGTTTATTTAATATTTATACTGTGTCCAGACACCGATCTGTTTGGTTTCTGCTGATTTACCAACAGTAAACTTGGCGGTGGTGGTCTTGTCATCAATATAACCCAGTGTGAATACAATGTGCTTGACTGGTGAATAGTCCAGGCCAACAAGATATCGAACGCGTTTCTGCTCGATATTTCCACTAACACCGGTCAATGCATTGATTGCGAAGGCCTTTTCCTGCTCCCAGCGTGCTACGGCGCCAAAGCCGGATCCGAGTTTGGCCCAGCCCCAGACTGCATAGGTGGTGGCTTCAATAAGCTTCTTCACTTTATCCTTGTTGTTGATCCAGTTGCCGCCGACACGGAAGTCATGTGTACCATAACTGAGCATGACCTGAGTCATAGTCTGTTTCAGTTTACCCGTACCGAATGTTTTCTTGCCACGGAAACCGGTGTTATAACCGACATCGATGGTCAGACCTTTGATTGGATACAGACCAAGGCGTGTCTTATAGTCAATCGCATTGGACTGGGCCAGATTGCCATAACCACCGCCATTGACGCCAACGACCCAGTACTTCACCAGACCATCCATCAGTTTACCTTTCAGGCCTACACCGATATCAGCGGAATCATCATATTTGAACGTATCTGCCGTTACTTTGGAGAAGTAGCGGTGTTTCCACAAACCCTGCTCGTAATCGATCCACGGGTTATGCGATACACCCAGACGCAGTACAGCTGCATCACCATACAGCTTGCCCTGCAGATAGGCATATTTCAGGAATACGTTGGTTTTCTTGTGAGCCAGGACAGTTTCCTGCTGAACATCAGTTGTAAGACGCATCATCCAGTCGCTGTTGAAACAATATTTGGCGGTCAGATAAGCACGGCCAAGATTAAAGCCTTTGGTGCGATCGGTTGTGATACCATCTACCAGCGTTTCTTTCTGGGTGCCATCAAGGAACACCTTGGCACCGAGTTTCAGCTTGCTGTCTCCGTCGTCATAAACATTCACGCCACCGGCAATAGCCGGAGCAGAGAATGCCAGCATGGCGAGAGCAGCAATAGTTTTGATAGTTGCTTTCAATTTAATCTCCTCTTTATCAGTCCCTATTTGGGTCGCGGCGAACCATAGGGAGGGTTTATGACATGAATATGACATACAGAGGGATTGTGGTTTTTGTCACATCAGTGACACATGGATATACATGATTTGCATCAGACCAAAATGAGAGAGAAAATCGAGAGAGAAGAGAGGAAAAAGAAATGTATATTAATCATGCCACGCATGCCGGGCTTGCCGAAGCCTATACCGCAACCCGAATGGCCAACCCCCTGTTTAATCAATTTTGTGAACTGCCTGTCTGTCAGCAAATGCAAATCGATGAGAGCATGCAATTATTCAGTTGTCTGGATGTGGTAACATATGATGCGGGTACTATGATTTATGAGGCAGGGAGTGAAACAGACAGAACCATGCGCATGATTGTGGATGGCAGCGCGACTGTTTCTACCGCAGCTTCCGGTGATTCCAGTGATTATATTCGTCTGAGTTCAGGCGATGTGTTCGGCCTGTTTTCATTTCTGGATGAAGAGCGCCCGCACTCAGCTACGGTCAGGGCGGCTAGCGATCTCACCCTGCTGTGTATGAATCGTGACTATTTCAATCTCATTAGCGTCGAAGACGCAGTGCTGGGTAACCTGGTACTGCGTTTTATGTTCCGTCTGCTGTCCGGCATGTCTTTAAAGCAGGAAAATGAATATGCCGCTATCCATCATTATGTTACCGGCAGATACAGCTGATGCTTGAGGTGAACCATGGAAGCTTTCAGTATCGAGACCTGATGACTCAGGATACCGATCAAAGCCATGCTGACATCCTCATTGTTGAAGATGAGGCGCCTATTGCCCGCTTGATGGAATTGCATCTGCGCAGTGCCGGATTTTCAACATATTTATGCAGCGATGGTGATTCAGCACTCAAAGCTATGCGAGATGGCGACTGGCAGCTGGTGGTGCTTGATCGGATGTTGCCCGGTGCCAGCGGCATGAAAATTTTACGCTGGATCAAGGCCTCTGCATCCAAAGGACATACGCCGGTTTTGATGGTGACTGCCCTGAGTATGCCCACCGAGCGGGTGCATGGACTTAACGAAGGGGCAGATGATTATCTTTCCAAACCCTTCGAGCCGGATGAACTGGTGGCTCGCGCCAAAGCCCTGTTGCGTCGCACGCGGGTGATAAAACAGGGCGTATCGGCAAAGAACAGAATCCAGCTTGATCCGGATGTGCCGGTTGTATTTGAGGGAGATAAGCGCATTGAGGTGCGGCCACTGGAATACAAGCTTTTGAAAATCCTCATGGACAAGCCGGGCAAGACACGAAGCAGGGACTACCTGCTTGATCACGTTTGGGGGCATGATGTCTACGTTGAGTCCCGGACGGTAGATGTGACTATCAAACGACTGCGTAAGGCCCTGAAGAAGATTGGTCGCAAGGACTGCATCGAAACTGTGCGCAGCATGGGCTATCGTTTTGTGATACCTGCTGAATGAATAGTTTCGGGTTGTTGGTGGCGGGCATTGCCGTTATTGCCTGTGCTTATGTGACAGCCCGAATGCGTAGACGGTTATCGGACTATCAGTCCAAAATCGTGCAACTGAAAGAAAAAATAAAAACATTACAACAGCAGCTGGATAGCAGCGAGCGCCTTGATTTGCTGCTGGCTGATGTGAATGAAGCCGTGCTGCGGATGAATGCCGCAGGCATGGTTGTTGCGGCCAATCCATGCGCCCGTGATATTTTCACCATGGGGAATTTGCCTTTGCCGCAACCGATGTTACAACTCTACCGTGATGCTGACTGGAACAAATTGCTGATGAGAGCTGTTGCAGCACTGCCGGAGAAAACAAAACTACCACAAATTGAATTGCCCGATCATTTCCTTGAGCCGAGGCTGGCACGTCTGGATAATGGAGAAGCATTATTGCTTTGCCTGGATGTCACTGTCCGCCATAAACTGGAATTACAACGACGAACATTTATATCGAATTTGATGCATGACCTGAAAACGCCGCTGACCTCGCTGCTTGGTTATGCCCGCAGTATGGAAAGCTTCGGTGATCAGGCTGATTTCAGAAAAGAAGCCGCCGCAGTGATTGCCAATGAAGCCAAACATGTCAATCACCTGCTGGATGTATTGCTTTCGCTGGATCAGCTTGGATTCGAGGAAAAAGACAACAGCGCATATTGTGATGCTTTGGAGGTTATCAGACGATGCTGCGATATGCTGATGCCACAATGCAAAGAAAAACACCTGTCATTGACCATTGATCATGATGATGAAGAGTATCTGGTCGCAGCTGCTTTTGATGATGTGGATAGAATCGTCACCAATCTGCTGGTGAATGCTATCAATTATTCACCGGATGATGGTCATATCAGCCTGTGCATGAGCCAACTGGATGGTTGCTGCCAGGTGACGATTGAGGACGACGGGCCAGGCATCCCGGAAAAACATCTGCCCAGGGTAACCGAACGATTTTATCGGGTGGATAAATCCCGTAACAGACAAATGAAAAGCCATGGCCTGGGGCTGTCTATTGTTCAAGAATTGCTTGATAACAATGGTGGCGAGCTGACATTATCCAATCGGGATCCACACGGACTACGCGTCGAATTCACATTGCCGCTCAAAGAATAACAGAAGTTATTAATATGAAATAAACAACGTGCAGCCCTCGGACGGTTTGCCAAATCAAACACGCAAATTAAAAGCCCGCCTCAACAGAGACGGGCTTTTGAAGAAGGGGGCTTTCCCCTTTGGTCTGAAATTAATCGATCCTGGATAATAAATCTTTGTTTATCACAAGATTTCTTACACCGTGGCCATGGTTTTCTTCAAAGACATTTTTCTCACACCATTTGCCAACTGTTGCAATATTCACC
>JAUZQH010000161.1 GCA_030951065.1 Mariprofundus sp.
GCTGGGCATGAACTGGCTTCTGGCACTGTTGTTCGGGGCGCTGGTTTCTGTTGGCGGACCAACCGTTATCATGCCGATTGTTCGACAAATGCGGCTGGGCCGGCATGTCAGCCATGTATTGACAGCCGAAGCCATGCTGATTGACGTGATCGGCGCTATTCTGGCTATTGTGCTTTTGCAGCTGACCCTGACCCTGAATATGAATGCTGCAGCTATTGCACAGGATATTCTTTATAAACTGATCGTGGGTGCTGTGCTGGGTATAGCAGGGGGGCGCATGCTGGCATGGTTGTTGACCAGTCTTTGGGCCAAGGATTTCGAAATTCGTACCGTGCTGACACTGACAAGCGCCTGGGGCATGTTTTTACTGGCCGACTCGATTAGTTCGCAGGCAGGCCTGCTCACCATGCTGATGATGGGTGCGGTATTGCAGCGCATGGAAGTACACGATATTCAGCGCCTGAAACATTTCAAAGGCAGTCTGTCGATGCTGCTGATTTCGGTGTTGTTTGTACTGTTGGCGGCCAATATGGATTTATCGGTCATGTATTCTTATCTGTGGCAGGGGATGTTGTTGTTTGTCATTCTGGCCGCTGCAGTGAGACCTCTGATTGTATTTCTGTCCACCTGCGGTAGCAGGTTATCAATCCGCGAAAGCCTGTACCTGGCAGGCATGGCGCCACGCGGGGTGGTGGCGGCAGGTATCACTTCCCTGTTTGTGCTTATTCTGCAGGAAAACAGCTATCCCCAGAGTGAGATGCTGATGGCTCTGGTGTACATTATTATTATCGTATCCGTGCTTGGCTACAGTCTGCTGGCCGGGCCGTTGAAACGGTTGTTATCCATTGAGGGTGGAGATGAGCGCTCGGTCCTGATTATCGGTGGCGGGCAGATTGGTGCGGAAGTTGGCCGGGCGCTGGGTGAAGATCGCGAAGTCAGGTTTCTGGATCTGAATTCTGAAGTGATCAGCAGTTTGAAACATTCAGGTTATGATGCCGTTTGCGGTAATGCGCTGGACCCGCTGTACTGGGAAATTATCCATGCCGAGGAGATCGGCTGTACCCTGATTATGACCGGATCATCGGATCATAACCTGTTAATAGCGCGACTGGCGCATGAAAATTTCCATATTCCGGAAATCTACGTCACCCTGCAGGAACAGGATGAAGTGAAACATGCCAGCATGATTCACCAGTTGCAGGCAAAACGTCTGTTCGCCAAACCCTATCAATTTACCTACTGGAATGATCAGGCTTACCGCAAGCGCCTGATTTATGAATCCCTTCACATCGAACCGGATTCTCTTCTTATCGGTTACCGCATGGCGGATGTGCGCATTCAGCATGGTGTGCAGCCGATCACTGTGATTCGCGAAGGCCTGACACTGGTGCCGCATGATGATCTCGTCCTGGCCATGAATGATGAAATCAAGATGCTCATGCGGCCCGAACGTGTTCAGCAAGGTCAACCCCTGATTCTGCCGCCGACATCTCCTGCAGCCACGCAATAGTACCGCTGTTGTTGAGCAGGCCAGCTTAAAAGATGCAGTATCGCACTCGTTTTGCACCCAGTCCGACAGGATTGTTGCATGTTGGCAATGCCTACTCAGCGCTTCTGTGTCAGGCGTGGGCAAAAACACACAATGCCGAATTGCTGTTGCGTATTGAAGATATTGATCATACCCGATGCCGGTCTGAATTTGCCGATGCTATTATTGAAGACTTGAGCTGGTTGGGGTTGCGCTGGCAGTCTCCGGTCAGGATTCAGAGCATGCATTTGCAGGATTACCGGCAGGCAATCCATCAGTTGCGGGATATGGGAGTGATTTACCCGTGTTTCTGCACCCGCAAACAGATTCAGCAGGAAATCATGCGTATGTCTTCAGCGCCGCATGCCGAAGCAGTCATGGCATCGTATCCCGGTACGTGCAGGAAGCTGCCGGCGAATGAACAGCATGACCGCATGCAGCACGAGCCGTTTGCCTGGCGCCTGAATATCGACAAGGCCATGGCGCATATTGGAGAAGACATCAGCTGGCGGGATGGATCGGGATGTGTGTATGCGGTTAGTGTTGAGCATGATGTTGTCATTGGCCGCAAGGATATCGATTTCAGTTATCATCTTGCCGTGGTTGTTGATGATGCCTTGCAGGGTATCAGTCATGTTATTCGCGGTCAGGATTTGAAGGAGAGCACCGGCATCCATCGTCTGCTACAAAAGCTGCTCGGGTTACCCGAGCCTGTATATGTTCACCACCCGCTACTGTGTGATCAGGATGGCGAACGATTGGCCAAACGAAACGGCGCTACGACGCTGAAGGGATTGCGCCAGACCGGTGTGGATGTGATGAAATTACGTGATTTCTTAACCGCGGCGGAATCGTTGTGCTGGCCTTTCGGGAAAGGGAATGAGCGAGAATTACTGAACATACTTGGCAAGGCTCGATGATCTGCCATCATTCGCGCTGCTTTCAGAGATACTCTAAAGAGATGCGGGTGATGTAATTTGACAACAATTCTTGATTTGATCGGTAATACGCCCATGGCACAAATTCAGCATATCACCAGCCATCTGCCTGAAAATATCCGTATCCATGCCAAACTCGAGCGCTTTAACCCCGGTGGTTCGGTCAAGGATCGACCGGCACTGTGGATGATCCGTGACGGTTTGAAGAAGGGGTTGCTGCATCCTGATAAGGTGATTCTCGATTCGACCAGCGGTAATACGGGTATCGCGCTGGCGATGATTGGTGCAAGCATGGGATTTCGCGTACAGCTGGTGATGCCGGGCAATGTTTCCGATGAGCGCAAACGCATTTGCCGCGCATTCGGGGCGGAACTGATTTTCTCCGATCCGCTGGAAGGTTCGGATGGTGCCATCATCAAGGCGCGTGAGATTTATGAAGATAACCCGCAACGTTACTTCAAGCCGGATCAATACAATAATCCGGCCAACCCCCTGGCCCATGAAGAACCTACCGGCCCTGAGATCTGGCGCGATAGCGATGGCAAGGTGAGCCATTTTATTGCTTCGCTGGGCACGTCCGGCACACTGATGGGAACTGGTCGGTTCCTGAAAAAAATGAATCCGGCTATCCGTGTCATTGCTGCTGA
>JAUZQH010000162.1 GCA_030951065.1 Mariprofundus sp.
GTGTTCTGACCATGCTCAATGTATTGCTCGGCATGGCTGCCATTATTCTTGCCGGTATCGGCTGGCGAATACTGCTGGGACGAAAATCTGCCGAAACAATCCGCTCCCACCTGACGCAATCGGTCTACCATATCTTCCTGCCGGCACTGGTACTGCATGTACTCTGGCAATCGCCGGTCGACTTGAACACCATCCGTATTCCGGTGGTTGCAGCACTTTCAGTACTGTTATCGCTGCTGGCTGCCTTTCTGGTTTATGGCAATGGTGCTCTGGTGCGTTTTTTTCTGGCAGGCAATCCCAATAAAACAATCGGAGCGGTATTGCTGGCATCTGCCTTTGGCAATTTCTCCTATCTGGGACTGCCTGTACTCAGTCAAACCTTTGGTGAGTGGGCTCAAGTCATCGCCATTCAGTTCGACCTGCTGGCCAGCACACCGATTCTGTTTTCTGTCGGTATTATTCTGGCGCGATATTACGGCAGCTCGGCAACAGGCATACATCCGCTGCTCAGTCTATTTCAGGTACCGGCAATCTGGGCCGCCATAGCCGGCTTACTGCTAAGTATCTTCGCTATCCCGATGCCGCTTTGGGTCAATGAAACACTGGCCACACTCGGCGCTGCCGTTGTACCTCTGATGCTGTTATCAGTCGGCATGGCATTGAGTTGGCAATCAGGCTGGGCTGCGCGTATTCCTGTACTACTGCCTGTAATATCTATCCAGTTATTACTCATGCCTCTGATTGCATGGGGCGCATCCATCGGTGTCGGCATGCCAGAGCAATATCTGGCACCGACCATTATTGAAGCCGCCATGCCAACCATGGTATTGGGATTGGTCATCTGTGACCGCTTTAAACTGGATGTGGCGCTCTATGCCGAAGCAGTCACACTGACAACGGTTTGCTCGATGCTTACCTTGCCGCTGTGGCTTCAGCTCGCATCCTGATGGTTTCAGATAAACGGAAGTGAAAGAATCATGTAACGCGTCAATTTACCCACTGTCACCAGCAGTAAAAAAGGCATCAGCCCGCAGCGCAACAATCCAGCCACCAGACACAACGGATCACCGATAACCGGCAGCCAGGCCAGAAGCAGCGATGGCTTTCCCCATTTTTCAAACCAGATTTCCGCTTTTCCGGTCTGCGCTTCTGAAATTCTCAACCATTTTTTATGTACTGCTTCATTGCCAAGCCTTCCCATGGCATAGGTAATCAGACTCCCCAGCACATTGCCAGCAGTCGCAATCGACACGATGCCTATTGCACTGGCTCCGTCATTAAGCCGATAAAGCAATAATGCTTCCGAGCCCCCGGGCAACAGTGTCGAGGAAATCAGTGCAGAAAAAAACAGCGCCCAGTCCATGCGCAAAACCTAACCCTATGTTACCATTACTGCATGATTTATCCCTTTCATTCACCATTTGGGACACTCTCCTATGCATGGAATGGAAAGCTGTGCCGGCATATCTGGCTGGGGCAGCTGAAAACCGCAGAAGCCGCTCAGGATGACCCTGTATCCCAATGGCTGAATGCTTACTTTGCTGGAAACCTCTTACCCTTACCGCCACTGGACAAACCCGCCACACCCTTTCAGGCAAAAATGCGTGCGGAATTGTTGACCATTCCTGCCGGAACAGTACGAACATATGGAGATCTGGCGGTAAAACTCGGCACGTCACCGCGCGCCATGGGGCAAGCGCTGGGAGCAAATCCGCTACCGATCCTGATTCCCTGTCACCGCGTGGTTGCTGCCAACGGTTTGGGCGGGTTTTCCTGTGGCCTTGACTGGAAGAAAAAATTGCTACAGATCGAGAAAGCCTTGCAGCCGTCAGCATGATGTTGTTAAAAATAAATATTCAGACTTGAGGCAACAATACAGCCCGGTCATGATCAGCCCATGAAAATTGCAAGCTGGAATGTAAATTCGTTGAATGTTCGTCTGCCCCATGTGCTGACATTCCTTGAACAGGAACAGCCGGATATACTGGCTTTGCAGGAAACCAAACTGACGGATGAAAATTTTCCGATCGAAGCCATCCATGCCACCGGCTATCAGGTCGCCTACTCCGGTCAAAAAACCTACAATGGTGTCTGCGTATTAAGCCGCAGCAACATTGATAACGTCGTAACAGATTTACCGCAACTGGATGATCCGCAAAGACGCCTGCTGGCTGCCAGTGTGAATTCGCTACGCATCGTCAATATCTATATCCCCAACGGACAGGAAGTTGGATCGGATAAATATGCTTATAAATTCCGCTGGTTACATGCATTTCATCAATATCTGCAATCAGAACTGGCCAGACACAGCCAGTTGGTCGTGCTGGGAGATTATAACATCGCACCAGCTGATCAGGATGTGCATGATCCGGGACGCTGGCATGAAAAAATCATGTGTTCGACAGCCGAACGCGAATGGTTTCAATCACTGGTGAGTCTCGGGCTGGTGGATACAGTCAGGCACGTTCACCCGGACGAACCCATGTTCAGCTGGTGGGACTACCGCATGAATGCATTTCGGCGCAACTGGGGCATTCGAATTGACCATATACTGGCCACGCCGTCGATGAAGCCGGTTGCAGCAGCAGTGGCGGTAAATTACCGGGCTCTGGAACGCCCCAGCGATCATGCGCCGGTTTGGGTGGAATTCACCTAACGCGCATGGAACTTTTCCACCCCATGCCATGAAACAGTAACATGGCGTGCAATAGTTCCGTGCAACCGCGTTGTTTGTTTCATGTTAAGGAAGAGTGCCGGACTAATGACATCAGGAAGCACTGAAAAATCCAGCGTCTCCGTAAAACCCGCAGTTTTCGCCTCCTCCAATGAGATAAGGCATCTGAGAGGTGATAATTCTTTGCATTCTGATGGTGATGGTGAAGAGTTTGCGGGACAGTTATTTTACTGTATTAATGTCTGAAACGGGTGATTTATGAAATCCAAAGCAATCGCAGTCATGGCATCGGGCCGTGGCAGTAATCTGAAAGTCATACTCGAATCAGTTGCTACGGGCGAATGTCCTGTTGATGTGCAGCTGGTCATTTCCGACAAAGCCGATGCAGCAGCGCTTGAAGTTGCCCGCGACGCAGGTGTGCCGCATATCATTCACCTGAATCCGAAAGACTATCAGGATCGTGCCCAGTTCGATGCCGCCTGTGCCGACCTTATTGATCACCATGGCTGCCAATGGATCGTACTGGCCGGCTATATGCGCATTCTTTCAAGCTCCTTCGTACGCCGCTTTCCCGGTCGCATTATTAATATTCACCCTGCCATCCTGCCTGCTTTTCCCGGAGCGCATGCTGTGGAAGATGCCGTGGATTATGGCGTGAAGGTGTCCGGCTGCACCGTACATCTCGTGGATGAAGTTCTGGATGGAGGCCCGATTCTGGCTCAAGCAGTTGTGCCCGTGCTTGATGGTGATACATGCGATTCTCTGCATGCCCGAATTCAGATGGAGGAGCATAAAATCTACCCGGCAACACTCAAACGTATGATGGAAGATGGTTTCAGTATTGTTGGCCGCAAAGTAATCTGGAACAGCTAGGAGTCTGTCGGGCTTAGGGTGATCGTAGCGAGCAGGTGGGGGAGCGAGTCAAAAACAGCATGATTTTGAGGCGCATAGTGGTAACTATGCAACGATAAATCAGGATGTTTTGGGCCGTTACCCCTAACGCACAGTAGATTTCTCATAAGTCCGGCAAACTCCTAGATATCATTCACACTATCTTACTGACAGACCTTAACGCGCATGGACTTTTTCCACCCCATGATATGAATTTTATCATGGCGTGGAAAAAGTCATGCAGGCGAGTTGTTTATAAAGTACTATATAATCAATAATTTAAAGCCCGTAGTTCGAGTCTTTTGTGCGCCAAGTCACATAATAGAAAGCATTTTTCACCATGATCCGCGACATCTGTAGTACCGACTTTCAGACAAGCCGGTGATACAGTTATGGAGGGTAAAATGCGTGTAAATGATCAAAAATTCCGGAGTCAGTGGTTTCATGCCCTATGTGCCATGTCATTGCTGTTACTCTCGGCATGTTCCACGCATCAGCAGCCTGTCACTCTGGACAAAAGCAAACCACAAGCAGTTATGGTGATTGGATTACCCCAGTTTGACGATAGCAAGCGCATCGACATTCGCCGCGAAAACCCTGTCTATGCCATTATCGGCATCACAGCCAAGGCCATACAGCAAGTCGCCCGGGAATATAAACGGATTAAATATCAGGATGCCAATCCGTCCCTGCATCGCTATTGTGTCAACAGCATGCGCCATGCTATCAAGCGGCGACTGCGCAAACTGGGGTATCAGGTCAAAGACCTGGATATGACTTACTGGCAGGCACAGTCTGCTTACCGCAATAAGAATACTCACTTAAAAGGGGTGGATGCACTGCTCAAAGTGGATATTAAACGTTTTGGTTATTTTTCTGCTTCCCCGTTCAAACCCTACCGACCCGGCATGGTAGTCGCCGCTGACCTGATATCCACAAAAGAGCGTAAAACCCTTTCCTCAAATGTATACAATGTCGGCTATGATCCGGATGATATTTCCCGGTTCGATCTGCAAATCAGCTATATGACAAATATCCATGTGGCCGATAAACGCTACTTTTATCGGAATTTCAAGACCCTGATGTCCCATGCCAAAGCAAGCTCATCAGCTTTGAAGTTTGTCGCCGGCGTGGCCGCAGAAAGTGTGGCCGGAGACCTGGAGAAGCATAACCAGCCCTATTTCCTGGCTAAACGACGTTAAAAACCCTGAAAAATCAGCACGTCCTTAGGGAAGCGCTGATGTGTCAGTGCTTCCGTGCAGCCCACGGACGGGCTGCCAAATCAAACACGCAAGTGATTGATTTGTAAGCAAATACAAAATCGCATTTTTGCATTTGCGGACTGATTACCGGCAGGATGCCTTTAATCAGCATCTCCTTAGGATGATAAAACACCTGGCACCTGATTGGGTTGTTTCATTTCACCGCAGACAGGTCGTAAACATGTCTGGAACAGTGTTTACATCAAATCATCAAGCAAACCCGGCGCCGCTTGTGTTCCTGAAGCTCCATCGCTTTACCTGCCTTGATTCTGCTACTAGCGTTGTGGGCTTAGTTTTCCAGAGGCGGGTTTTCTATGCTGAATCGTTTGTTCGGGATGTTTTCCCGTGATATTTCCATTGACCTTGGTACGGCCAATACGCTGATTTATGTGCGTGGATCCGGCATCGTACTCAACGAACCATCTGTGGTGGCGATCCATACAGGCGGCGGCAGGCAGCATCGCAGGGTTCTTGCTGTCGGTTCGGATGCCAAACGCATGCTGGGACGTACACCGGACAGCATTCAGGCCATTCGACCTCTCAAGGACGGTGTGATCGCCGATTTTGTGGTCACCGAAGAAATGCTCAAGCAGTTTATTCGCAAGGTGCATGATCGAACCTGGGGAATTCATCCGCGTATTGTGATTTGTGTACCCTTTGGTTCCACGCCGGTAGAACGTCGGGCCATTCGGGAATCGGCATTGTCGGCAGGTGCCCGCGAAGTTTACCTGATTGAGGAGCCTATGGCGGCGGCGATTGGTGCTGATTTGCCGGTGACTGAAGCCTCCGGCTCCATGGTGGTGGATATTGGCGGTGGAACCAGTGAAATCGCCGTGATTTCCTACGGCGGCATCGTCTACTCACGCTCCGTACGCGTCGGTGGTGATAAAATGGATGAATCGATCATTAATCATTTGCGCCGCAAGTACAGTCTACTGGTCGGTGCGCCAACAGCCGAGAAAATAAAAATGCAACTGGGCAGTGCCTTTCCGCAGGAGACCCGTCGTGAGATGGAGGTGAAAGGCCGTGACCTGATCAACGGCGTACCCAAAAACCTGTTGCTTGACGACTCTGAAATTCTTGAGGCATTAACCGAATCAGTCAATGCGATTATTGAAGGCGTCAAAGTTTGTCTGGAACGTACGCCTCCCGAACTGGCTGCAGATATCGTAGATAAAGGCATTGTGCTGACCGGTGGCGGGGCTCTACTGGTCGGGTTGGATCAACTGCTGCGCGAAGAGACCGGTCTTCCGGTCACCATTGCTGAAAATCCGCTTGATTGTGTGGTGCTGGGCAGCGGCCGCGTGTTGGAAGAGCTTGATCGTATGCGAGGCGTTCTGTTCGAGGAGTAGTTCAGATGGATGAAGTTACAAAGAATCCATCCATGGCTGTTCCACTGCGGGATTCGGCCATCGTACAGCCAAATATCACGGAATGTTCCGGCTCAGCATATATCGTCCCGGACTTTAATATGATGCTTACCGGGTTTCCGGCATATGAATAGGGGCTTATACAACATGGTGTTTTTCGCCCTCGCATATGAGTGCAATGATAACATTGTAGTCATTTATCATTTATGATCTCCATTTCTCGCCGCTACAGACTGTGGATGGCTGTTGTAATGATTCTTCTGAGTTTTTACGCGGTTTCCCGCTTTGCTGTTGGTTCCTCAGCCATGTTGGCCATGTGGCCGGCTCTGGAAGTATTGCATGCGCCGGTGCAATGGTGGCAATCTGCTGAATTGTGGTTAACTGAGCAGGGTTCGCTGCATAAGAAATATCTGGCCTTTGAGAAAAAATCCCAGCAGCAGGCGGCCCTGATTCAGGAAGTTAACAGCCTGAGGGAAGAAAACCGGCAACTCAGAAAAATCCTCGAAATTTCCGACATCACCGGTTACCGCTGGCATGCAGCCAAGGTAAGGGGACGTAGTCCGGAAACCATGAGTCAGCGTCTGGTTCTGCAAGTGGATGATGTGTCCAGAGATGATGTTATTGTATCCAGTGAAGGTCTGGTGGGTGTTGTGGACAGCACATCGGAAAATCACGCCACGGTCAGAACCATTTTCGATGCCTCGCTGGTTGTGCCCGTCACCATTCCCGGAACGGCTCTGGCAGCCATTTCGCGAGGCCAGGGTGAAAGCCTGTCGATTGAGTTTGTACCGCTGGAGCTGGCGCCGAAGCCGGGTCAAATTCTTTATACCAGTGGTGCCGGCGGCATGTTTCCTCCCGGAATTGCTGTCGCACGCATTACCAGGGTTCGCCCGATACCCGGCCAGCTGTTTATCAGTGTATCTGCTGCGCCGGTTGCACACTGGCAACGCGATACATGGCTGGCAGTTGCATCTCAACTGCATGCAATGCCATGATTCCGTTCCTCGTCCCTGTTTTCTCGTTGCTCGGCATCAGTCTGAATCTGGCCTTCTCAAACACATTGACACAACCGGATTGGGCGCTTGCATTACTTCTGGCCAGCCTGTTGGCACATCGCCAAAACTGGGTCTGGGTACTGCCCTGTGTATTTTTTCATGATGTCGTGTTTTACTGGTCGTTCGGAGCCAGCTTCCTGATGGTAGCACTGGTGCCGCTGGCTATGATTTATCTGGACCAGCATCTCGGAGCCGGCTTGCCGCAAAGGTTGGTGCTGATGCTTGCCGTTGTGATCTCCCTGCTACAGCCCGGCTGGGGGCTGGCAGCAGCGCTGTTGACATTGTGTCTGTGCATTCCGGTATGGCATCTGTTGACGAGGCAATATGCGCAACAAGAAGCTTGAGGTTCGTCAGCGCTTTGATGTGCGGATGCTCTTCTTTTATGCATCGGTACCGGCACTGCTGGGGATGCTGTTGTTCCACATCATGCAGATGCAGTGGTTTGAACATGAAAAATATGCACTGCAGGCCAATCAAAACCGTTTGAACATTGTGCCGGTATTGCCGGTGCGCGGGGAAATTATCGACGCCAATGGCAAGGGGCTGGCTATCAACCGCATTGCCTACCGCGTGTTATTGATTCCGGAACGGGTAGAGGATCTCAATGCGACGTTGAGCAGCCTGACAGAAATGCTGGCCTGGACACCGGCAAAACGCACCTTGATCCGTAAAAGGGTTCAACGGGCCAGACGCCCCGACCGGCCTGTATTGCTGGATGATAAATTGCAGTGGTCGAGCGTTGCACCACTTGCGGCCAGATTGCACCACCTGCCGGGCGTGGATGTCGAGGCTGGCAGTTACCGCCAATATCCATACGCCGAACTGACATCGCATCTGATCGGTTACCTGTCATTGGCCAGAAAGAAAGATCTGGATGCCGGTTCTCTGCCTACTGAGTTTATTGGCCGCACCGGTGTGGAAAAAAGTTTTGAAACACAACTGCATGGCCAACCCGGCCATCAACAGGAAGAGGTTGATGCACGGGGCAGACGCGTAGCCGTCGTAAAACGTACCCCCCCTGTTATGGGCGACCGGATTCAACTTGCACTGGATATCGATGTTCAAAAGGCTGCCTCGGATGCACTGGGAAAAAGAACCGGCGCTGTCGTTGTCATGGATGTCAAAACCGGCGGTATCATTGCCATGCTGAGTCAGCCGGGATACGACACCAATCGTTTTATTACCGGCCTGGAGTCCGAGCAATGGAATGCGTGGCTGAATAACCCGGAAAGGCCGCTCCTGAATCGTGCTACTCAGGCGGCATATCCGCCAGCCTCGACATTCAAGCTTGTCACGGCTCTGGGAGCCCTTAAAAACAACATTCCTCTGGCGAATGGGAGCACATTCTGTCCGGGTTATCTTGAGCTTGCCGACAGAAAACTGCACTGCTGGAAACACATCGGGCATGGCAAAGTCACGCTGAATTCGGCGCTGATCCAATCCTGCGATGTTTATTTTTATCAACTGGGCGACCGTCTTGGCATGGCGGCCATCAGTGATGCCGCCCATGAGTGGGGACTGGGGGAGAAAACACAAATCGATTTATCGCCGGAAGCACGCGGCATTATTCCCACTCACCAGCCATACATGATGGCCGCGTTCAAAAGCAGCCATACCAAACGCAAGAAATGGTATCGTGGAGAAACGATGATTACCGCTATTGGCCAGGGATTGCTGACCGTGACGCCGTTACAGATGGCGCGGCTGGCTGCCGCTATCGCTAACGGAGGCAAGGTACTTAAACCTCAATTACTGGCGGATATACAGGCAGAGGTATTACATCAGGTTGATATTAAGCCGGAACAGTTGCAAAAAGTTCAGCAAGCGATGCGGGGCGTAGTTCTGAACCCGCATGGTACAGCACACAGGGTGTTGTCAAAAGCGGCATGGACAGTAGCAGGAAAAACAGGAACGGCGCAGGTGGTAAAAATTCTCCGGAATGAAAAAAAGGGCTTGAGCAAGGATGAACTGCTGCGGCGTCACAGGGATCATGCATGGTTCATGGGCTATGCACCATACGACAACCCGAAAATTGCCATTGCGGTATTTGTTGAACATGGTGGCCACGGCGGTAGTAGCGCCGGCCCTGTAGCCGCCGCCATTATTGAAACCATGGCTGCTAAACAGGCCCGGCCCGGTATCCCCAGGGGCACAAAAGGCGGGAAGCTGTGATCCGCATATTCAAAGAGCTGGACTGGATATTGCTTGTCGCCCTGTTTGGGCTGGCGGCACTGGGAATGATTGTGCTCTATGCTGCGGTGCATCAGGGTGATAGCGAGTTATGGCAAAAACAGGCCATGTTCTGGGCGATTGGTATGCTGGTGTTCAGTATCCTGTGTTTTGTACCCCTGCGAATACTGGGGTTAGCCTGCTGGCCCATGTATGGCGTGGCATTGCTGCTGCTGATCCTTGTGCCACTGGTCGGCGATATACATATGGGGGCGCGCAGATGGCTGGATTTCGGGGTTGCCAATATCCAACCCTCGGAAATTATGAAATGGGCACTGATATTTGTGCTGGCAAGCTGGTTCTCCAGCCGGGAAGCCCGGGGCATGGTTGAAATTACCGTACCGTTGTTATTGGCTGCAATTCCCGCCGGCCTGATCATTATTCAGCCTGATCTGGGCACGACTCTGGTGTTATTGTTTGCTGCCACGGGCATGGTGATTGCAGCAGGGCTGCCCTGGCGTTTGTTCATGATGGCTGCTGTAGCCGGTTTGGCATCCTTACCGGTATTATGGCATTTCATGCATGATTATCAGAAACAGCGCGTGCTCACCTTGCTGGATCCCCAGTCCGATCCGCTGGGTGCCGGTTATCATGTGATTCAGTCTACCATTGCCATTGGGTCGGGGGGATTATCAGGCAAGGGTTTTTTGCAGGGAACCCAGGGAAGACTGCATTTTCTACCTGAGCAACATACCGATTTCATCTTCTCCATCCTGGCTGAGGAAGGCGGTTTGCTGGCTGTTGCTGTGTTGTTATCGCTTTATGCCGTATTGATTCTGAGAATCTTGTTTATTGGTCATCGTGCCCATAATCGTTTTGCATCCTTGCTTTGCATTGGCATTGCCTCGATCTTCATACTGTATATCACGGTGAATATCGGCATGGTTTCAGGACTTTTTCCTGTTGTTGGCCTGCCATTACCCTTTATCAGTTATGGTGGATCAGCACTGGTCACCATGCTGGCTGCGCTTGGTCTGGTTATGCGAGTTGCCCTTGAATCAAAAGAAAAGATACCGTGGCAGCGTCCGGGTAGCCCGCTGGCCTGACATCCCTGCCCCGGACAGTCATGACAATGCAGATAATATGGCAGCCACAAACAGACCGATTGCCAACACCGTAAACGTTGCTTTCAGAGATGCGCGCAGCATGTACTCGGGCACCACGGTATGCAGCCGAGCAGCCCAAGCTGTACTTTTGGGCAGAATCACAGCTATGCCCAACCATGCGCCGACCAGAAACATCGACTGTTCTGCCAGTATATCATGCCAGACAGGCTCGAATAACACATTGGCCAAAACAGCACCAAGCGTCATTAACAATCCGCATGCAGCCGAAGTCCCAATGGCAAAGCGCAATGCCACAAAACGGCGCAACAATGGAGCTATCATTGTCCCCCCGCCAATACCCAGTGCTCCGGAAATAAACCCTATGGGGCCGGAAAACAGGGCCGCGGATGTCTTACCCGCAGATTTCACAAGCACATTACGCCCGTAGTCATAGGCCATCCATCCGTCCAGCGCCGCCAGAGCCAGCAGCACCCAGGCTTCGGGCAAGTGTAATGTGCTCCACAGCCCCAGGCCGGCACCGACAATCAAACCGGGCAGCAATATTTTCAACATTTGGCTGTCGACATGCTTTAATCGCCAGTGCGAACGGGCAGAGAAAAAACCGGTAATCACCACAGCAACCAGGCTGGCGAACACATGTATCGCTACACCAGCATCTGCGCCCGGCAAGAAAGCGTAGAATACAGGCATATAAATCAAACCGCCGCCAACACCGGACAGCCCGGCCAGTATACCGGCTATAGCACCGGCGCCCAGACCAACCACCAGGCCATATATCAACAGGGTCAGGTCTATTTCAGGCATATTGTGTCATTGATACAGCATCAAGCGTTTGAATGCTTGAACAGCAGGTAACTCTGATATTCCTCAAGGGACATTTTACCCTGAATATAAATCTCCTGATCAGCCAGGGTGTCGGCATCATTGATACCTTCCTTCAGATTATGCGCATCCGCAATTTTTTTGCGCTGGCGCAATTCAGCAACACTAATATCGGATACTCTTTTCATCGCAGCAGCACGCCATGCATCGGCGTTGTCATAGCTTCGCTGTTTATCATTCATATGCCGGATTCTACAATGATTTAATGATGAATCGAGCACCGAAACCGGAAAGCAAAGCTGTATCCGGAAATTGACGTATCTCACCCAACAGGTTCAGCCTAAGCGATACGGGGAGGCATGACTTCGCCGATTTTGAATGAAAAAGGAGTTTCAGATGATGGAATACAACAATACACGCTCAAATCTAAAATTACAGCCTAGTGAGAGTATAGATACATATTCAAGCCTGGATGTGCGCTATGAAGACAATATAAACCTGGCTTGGCTTTGTATGAAGGGGGTTCCACGTCCCTGTTTTACACCTGCATTACTCGAAGAGATTCTGAACAGTTTCGAGAACTTCAGATCAAACCCTGCGCTCGAACATATTAATTACCTTGTAATTTCCTCAACCAATTCGGAGGTATTCAATTTGGGAGGGGATCTTGATCTGTTCTGTAAACTAATCCGTTTACAGGATCGACAGGCTTTATATGACTATGCCATTGCATGCATCAAAGCGGTCTATCAATTTCATGTCGGTCTCGAGAAAAACATCACAACCATTGCTTTGGTTCAGGGCGATGCACTGGGCGGCGGGTTTGAAACAGCTCTTTCCAGTGATGTGCTTATTGCGGAGAAAAATGCAAAAATGGGAATGCCGGAGATTCTATTTAACCTGTTTCCCGGAATGGGAGCATTAAGTCTGCTATCTCGAAAGATTGGACTCGCACCAGCAGAAAAAATGATTTTAAGCGGGAAGGTTTATACTGCCCAGGAGATGTTTGAATTAGGGATCGTCGACATGCTGGTTGAAAAGGGGGAAGGAAAACAAGCTGTCTATGATTACCTCCGGAGGGAAAACAGGGCAAGGAATGGTTTCAGAGCCCTGCGTGCAGCAAAAAGATACTGTAACCCTGTCAGTTATGAGGAATTGGAGTCGATTACTTCAGTCTGGGTTGATGCGGCACTTAACCTGAGTTCAAAAGACATCCGTATGATGGGACGGTTGGTAAAAAAACAGATTCAAAAGGTGGCCTGAATTGAACGGGAGCAGAACTCCGGGGAGAAGAGGCCCCGGAGTATTGCTTCGCCTGTCCATTCGAAGCATCATTTAGGTTCGT
>JAUZQH010000163.1 GCA_030951065.1 Mariprofundus sp.
TATTGTAGTAGCCTGTGGTTTTACCATGCTCCAACATGGCGCCTTCACCATATTCACCACCAACACCAAAACCGGCTTTAAATACTTCCGGGAATACGAGGATGGCAGATGCCTTGCTGGCCAGCTCCCGACCCGATTTCACCTGTGAATAAAATGTGGTCAATGTCGCCCTTACCTTGGCATTGATTTCGGCCTTGCTGGCAGCCTCAGCCGTCGGGACAGTCAGCAGACCGACAAGCAAGGATAATATGAACAGTTTGGCGCGCATTGAGATTGATAACATTGCAGACTCCTTCTACTTCGCACTGGAAACAGCTCAGCAATGCTGCGTTATTTTGTTATGGCGGGTATGATGTGAATCACACTTCTTTTGCACTGTCTGACTGACAGGTTAGTTTGAGCACGGAACTGATGGAGACGTGGTGAGAAAACTGATGATAACGCTGTTAACCTTGTTTGTTCTGATGTTGATGGGAATATTTTCTATGGGTATATACTCGCATAAGCCCCCTGAACTCGGGCTCATCGATGGCAAGCTCAGTCCCTGCCCGAATAAACCCAACTGTGTATGCAGCGAGGGTGATACGGCGAATGCTCAAAACAACATCCAGCCATTATCCATTGCAGGGATGGAAGATCACATCGCCTGGGCGAACCTGATTGACGCGGTGAGGGCCAGTGGCGGGTCGATTCAACGGCACAGTGATACCTATCTGCATGCGACATTCACATCGACCCTGTTTCGTTTTGTGGATGATTTCGAGGCCAGACTGGATTCCACGAGTCATCTTATCCATATCCGCTCCGCATCGCGCGTGGGGCATTCCGATTTCGGCGTGAATCGTAAAAGGGCCGAAAGAATTCGTCTCGAATACGACAAGCATTCACCACCAAGAACAAGCCGGGTCATCAGGTAATACACACAGCGGCTGGTTTAATTTGTGTTGTGAAATAATAATATCCGGTTCAACCATAGGGGGAAGGTTATAAGCATGATAAAACCACTTTTGTTAACTCTGCTATCATTAATAATTTCCGGCTGCTCTGGTGCCATTCTGGATACAGACAGAGCGGACTGGGGAATTATGAAGATGTCAATTGTCAACACCACCGACAATACTTTTTTTGCGGACGGCAAGTGGAAATCAACAATGGGCGCTTTGAACGCCAATCGTTTTGGGCTTGCGTGTGACAACACAGCAAATGATATGAGATTCCATCATGGTGATTACCGGCATTGGTTTGTGGCACCAAGTGATTCAACCAAGTTGCAGGGGATGAAAAAATGTTCCAAAGATTCCCAATTAGAACCAAGCTGTATCGAAAACTGGAATCTATGCGGCAGAAAAGTACGAGTGACATGCCTGGATGATAAATTTTGTGGCCAAAGCGGCGAATCATCTCTAGTCGCACAAATCAACAATCACAATCCACCCACCAATAATTACTTGCCAAGCGTAATAGTTAAAGAGCTGACTCAAGCACTGGGGAAAAGTCCAAAAGTAGCAAAATCAGTTGTGCTTTACATTACAGACTTTTGCCCTGCTGAGCATTCCAACAACAAAAAAAGCAACCAATGCCAGAGAGCGCAGGTTGATGTTTCAACCGCGGCTTTTCTAATGATGGGAAAAACGAACCCGCAAGGCTATATCAATACAAACGTGGATGTTTCTGTGGAGTTGCTAGATTCGAAAGATCCGACTCCAGTTGGCCCGGAATACTAGCCCGCACTATTCATGAATCGGCGTGATGATGACGCCGATTCATGAATAGTGCAGGGAAGCGATCCGTTTATTTGACAAACCTGTAAACCACTCGTGACTTCAAGCGCTTTAGATGTGAATGGCGCGATCGTCTGAATCGAGTACGGATTCGTGGATCATTTCTGACAGGGTTGGATGCGGGAACATGTGATGCGCCAGTTCCGCTTCAGTGGTTTCCAGTGTTTTGGCAACACCGAGCGATACTATCATTTCGGTCGCTTCCGCACCGACAATATGGGCACCGAGCAATTCACCGGTCTCGGCATGGAAGATGGTTTTCACCATACCGTCGGTTTCGGCCAGTCCCATGGCTTTACCATTGGTGTTGTAAGACATGCGTCCGACCTTGTACGGAATACCCTCTTCCTTGCACTGCGTTTCGGTTTTACCACATGAGCCGACCTGCGGCTGGCAATAGGTGCAACCGGGCACATTGCCGTAATCCACTTTGTGGGGATGTTTGCCGGCAATGGCCTCGACACAGACAATGCCTTCGTGACTGGCTACATGTGCCAGTGCAGGTGCCCCCACTACATCGCCAATGGCATAGATACCGGCATGATCGGTGCGATACCAGTCATCCACCTCAATCGCATTGCGATCGATTTTCATGGATGTGTTGTCTGCCCCGATATTTTCAGTATTGCCAATAATACCGACGGCAACCAGACAGACATCCCCTTCAACCGATGCCTGCTTGCCTTTGGCTTCATATTCCACCACGGCTTTACCATCGACATTTTTGGCCGAGGATACCATGGCACCGGTAATAATTCTGATTTTCTGCTTCTTGAATGAACGTGCCACGATTTTGGAAATCTCGGGATCTTCCAGCGGCAGAATCTGGTCAGCCGCCTCGATCACAGTCACATCGGAACCCATGGCATTATAGAAATAGGCGAATTCCATACCGATGGCGCCCGAACCGATTACCACCAGTTTTTTCGGCAATGCTTTCGGAGCCAGAGCCTGTTTATAGGTGATGATCACATCCTCATCGACATCCATGCCCGGGAATGCCCGTGCACGTGCGCCGGTGGCGACAATCACATGTTTGGCGGTCACCTGTGTTGATTTACCCTCGGCATCCTTCACCATCAACCTGTTACCGGATTCGAATGAGGCAAAGCCTTCGATATGTTCCACTTTATTCTTCTTGAACAGGAATCCGATACCGCTATTCAGTTTGGCGGAAATTGCACGCGAACGGGCAACGGCTTTTTCCAGATCGGGATTGGCTTCACTGACACCCAGCCCCAGCGCTTCTCCACTGTGCCGGATAATATTGATCACTTCTGCGGTGCGTAACAATGCCTTGGTCGGAATACAGCCCCAGTTCAGACAGATGCCACCCAGATGGGTGGACTCAATACAGGCCACTTTCAGGCCCAGCTGGGCGGCGCGAATGGCAGCCACATAACCACCCGGTCCGGCCCCGATGACGACCACATCATATTCACCGTCGGCATTGAACAGGCCGGACGGTTTCAGGTTCAGTTCAGTCTCTTCTTCAATGACGGTTTCCGCATCATGCACGGCATGGCCGATTTCAGCCGCAGCCTGAGCTTCCGGAGCAGTTTCCGCAGCCAGTGCCGCCGCTTCTTCTGCCGGCGCATCTGTCTCGGCCTCAACCAGCATTTCAACACCGGAACTTTGCGGCATATAATCGGCCGGCACGTCTTCACCATCTTCGGCGATCACGGCAATAGCCGCACCAACCGGTACAATGGTGCCTTCCGGCGCAATGATTTTATGCAGGATGCCTTCATCCACGACTTCCATTTCCATGGTGGCTTTGTCGGTCTCCACTTCGGCCATCACATCGCCGGAAACCAGTTCATCGCCCTCCTTCTTCAACCAGCGGGCGATTTTACCCTCGGTCATGGTCGGAGATAACTGGGTCATAAATACATCAATTGGCATGTCTAAACCTCAATAAAAGCTTTTAACCGCAGAGGACGCAGAGGAGGTCATAGAAAAAACCTGTGTTTTCTGCGGTGAGTAAATTAAATCAATACGCTCGCGGGCATTTCTATGTGTTTCTTCAGGGCGGCCAGGAATTCGGCGCCGACAGCGCCATCGACAACACGGTGGTCGCAGGAAAGCGTCAGTGTCATCATCTTTCTGACGGTGACAGCGCCATTTTCAACCACGGCGCGCTCTTCCGTGCCACCTACAGCCAGAATTGCACCTTCGGGCGGATTGACGATGGCTGCGAACTGTTTAATGCCGTACATGCCCAGATTGGAAATCGAGAACGTACCACCTGAATATTCTTCCGGCTTCAGTTCACCGGCGCGTGCACGACCGGCCATCTCTTTCACTTCGGCGGAGATATCGGTGATACCCTTCTGCTCGGCAAAGCGGATCACCGGCGTAATCAAACCGCCTTCAATGGCTACTGCCACCGAGATATGCGCATGTTTGTGCATCAGCGTATCGCTATCGGTCCAGCTGGCATTGGCAGCCGGTACGTCTGTTAATGCTTTGGCAACCGCCTTGATAATGAAATCGTTCACGCTGAGTCTGAATGCGCCATCGGCCGCTTCATTGAGCTGGGCACGCAGATCCATCAATCGATCCATGGCAACATCCACACTCAGGTAGAAATGCGGCACCTGCTGCTTGGATTCGGATAAGCGGCGGGCAATCGCCTTGCGCATCATGGAATTTTCCACACGCTCGAATTCATCGGCATGGTACGGTAACGGGCCTTGCGGCAACGGGCGTGCCGGCGGCGGTGTTACAGCCGCAGTAGAACCACCCAGACTGATACCTCGTCTGGAAGCAGCCTCGATATCGGCTTTAACAATGCGCCCGTTCGGGCCACTGCCCTGAATGGCGGCAAGATTGATGCCTTTCTGTTTGGCCAGGCGGCGTGCCAGCGGGCTGGCCTTGATGCGTCCTGTTCTGGCGACCGGAGCCGGGGCAGACTCCACGGGTGCAGGTGCCACTGCTTCGACGGCCTGTTGAACAGCGGGTTCAGGCGCGGGTTCAACTGCGGGAGTTGCTTCTGTGCTGCTTTCCGGCACGTAATCGGCAGGTACTTCCTCGCCATCTTCGGCAATCACAGCAATGGCGGTGCCGACGGCGACAGTGGAGCCCTCGGGCGCAAGGATTTTGTGCATCACGCCCTCATCCACAACTTCCATTTCCATGGTTGCCTTATCGGTTTCCACTTCGGCCATGATTTCACCGGATTCCAGCGTATCACCTTCCTTTTTCAACCAGCGGGCAATTTTACCCTCGGTCATGGTCGGTGATAACTGCGTCATAAAAACATCAATCGGCATGTGTAAACCTCAACAAGATTTAACCGCGAAGATCACAGAAGAACACGACGTAAAATGCATCAAAACCGCTTCGTGACTTCCGTGTACTTCGGGGCAAGTTCCATCAGGCACGGCCAAAGGCAGTGCGGGCAGCTTCTACAATATCGCGAACACTGGGTAATGCCAGTGCTTCCAGATTGGCCGCATATGGCATCGGCACATCCTTGCCGGTAACGCGAATAACCGGAGAATCGAGATCATCAAAAGCACGTTCCATAATACGGGCGGAAATTTCCGCGCCGATACCGGCAAAACGCCAGCCTTCCTCGACAACAACCGCACAGTTCGTTTTAGCGACAGATGTGATAATCGTATTTTCATCCAGCGGTCGAATGGTGCGCGGATCGATAATTTCAGCCTCAATCCCTTCTTTGGCCAGCTCTTTGGCGGCAGCCAGAGCAAAACCGGTCATGCGTGAATGCGCCACAATGGTCACATCGGAACCGGCGCGTTTCACATCCGCCTTGCCCAGTGGAATAATATATTCCTCATCCGGAACTTCCCCGACATCACCGTAATTGATCTCGTTTTCGATAAAAACCACGGTATCATTATCACGAATAGAAGCCTTCAACAAACCCTTGGCATCAGCGGGGTTGGATGGCATGACCACCTTCAGACCCGGCACATTGGCCATCCAGTTCTCCAGACTCTGTGAATGTTGTGCGCCCACACGCGCAGCGGAACCGCCGGCACCACGAAACACCATCGGCACCGAATACTGCCCCCCGGACATATATTTCATCTTGGCCGCTGCATTAACGATCTGATCCAGTGCCAGCATGGCAAAGTTCCAGGTCATGAATTCAATCACCGGACGCAAACCGGTCATGGCGGCACCGACGCCGAGGCCGGCAAAGCCCAGTTCGGTAATGGGTGTGTCAATAACGCGTTTGGAGCCGAACTTGTCCAGCAATCCCTGTGATACTTTGTAAGCACCATTGTATTCGGCCACTTCTTCACCCATCAGGAACACGTTTTCATCCCGGGTCATCTCTTCGGCCATGGCCTGATTCAACGCTTCACGGTAGGTAATTTTACTCATCTTCAGCCCACCTTGCCCGGATAAGGGTATGCGCCTTCAATCGGGTCGGTATAAATATCTGTCCACAATTCAGCAGCATCCGGTTCCGGCTGTGCCTCGGCCGCCTTGGCAATGGCTGCGACCTCTTTCTTGATATCGCGATCCTTCTGCTTGAAAGAGTCTTCAGTGGCCAGGCCCGCTTCGATCATTTGTGCCTGCAGCCGGGCAATCGGATCACGGCCGGTACGCCATTCATCCACTTCTTCGCGGGTGCGGTAGGTGGCCGGATCAGACATCGAATGGCCGCGATAACGATAGGTCATCGCTTCCACCAGAATCGGCCCTTTACCGGAACGTGCGTGTTCAATGGCTTCGGACATCTTCTTTTCGAACTCCAGCACATCCATACCATCGATTTTCATGCCGGGTATCTTGAATGAGATGCCACGCTTGAACAGCTGCGTTTCCGCCGAAGCCCTGTCGAGAGACGTGCCCATGGCGTACTGATTATTTTCAACCATGAAGACAATCGGCAATTTCCACAGTGCTGCCATATTAAATGACTCATACACCGCACCCTGATTGATGCCGCCGTCACCCATAATACAGATAGTGACACGCCCGTCTTCCTTGTACCAGCTGGAAAAACCGAATCCGAGGCCGATCGGCACCTGTTCGCCTACAATGCCGTTACCGCCGGCAAAGTTTTTGTCGGCATCGAACATGTGCATCGATCCACCCTTGCCTTTAACGACACCACCGGCACGCCCGAGCAACTCGGCCATGACAGCCGTCGGATCGGAGCCACGCGCAAGAATATGACCATGGTCGCGATAACTGGTCATCATATAATCTGTGGCTTCGGCTGCATGTTGCATGCCTACACAAACCGCTTCCTGACCATTACACAGATGGCAAAAACCACCGATTTTTTTCAGGCCGTACATCTGGCCCGCTTTCTCTTCAAATCGACGAATAAACAGCATCTGATCATGCATCTCGTGCAGCTGTTCCTGTGCGAAAAAGATGCCTTCATGTGTGATGCCAGCATCCTGTTTCTGCTTTGCAGACATATCGCCCCCGGCAAAAAATATTGAATAATAACCTGCGAATGATGCCCAAGCCTATCATTGCCAGCAACCTGCATTCCAGTGTGGTCTTTATCGGGGGACTGTAATACATGACGAAACGTTGGAAAATATATATTCTTCCCTAAACACTGAAAGGGCTCCGGGCCCTCTATACATGCTTGCAGAGCACATTT
>JAUZQH010000164.1 GCA_030951065.1 Mariprofundus sp.
ATATGTTATCCAGCCCTTGTGCTGAAGCTTCTGATTGCTGACCGATTGATTCTCTGACCACAGGCAGACCTGAACAGATGAGTGAATAGGCAAGTGTTATCAGCATGACAGGAAAAGCGCCCCGAATGGCTGCGGATACAAGCATGACAATACCGAGGTGGGTCAACAAAATCAGCTGCAAGGCAAACCAGGTGATGATAAAATGCGGGATGGAAAATACCGGAAAATAGGTTGAACCGATGACTGGCTTGATCCAGATGATTTCAGCCATGGCCAGAGCGGCCAGCAGTAACTCGAAACAGAGCAGGAGCAGTGATAAACCGGCCATGGTTCCGAGCACGTATTCAGTTCGGGAAATAGGGCGGGCAAGAATGCTGTCGATGACTCTGTGATCATCGTCCCATGCAATGGCTTGTACTGCGTAAAAAAGGATAAACAGCATACCGGCTGACCACATGATGGAAAAATGGAAGTCGCTGATGATGCGCCCCAGATCGTGGCCGAAGAAGTCGATGAAGAAAACGCCGCATATTTCGGACACCAGCGCGAATATACACAGGCCCCATACTGCATTGCGCCTTAACCCGTTAAGAAAAGTAATATTGGCCAGTGCCATAATGCGATTCATGGCTGATATCCTTTGACTATACTGACAAAGGCATCCTGCAGGCTGATTCCGGTTGCCCCCTGAACTGCAGATTGTTGTGAACACAAGTCAGCGATCGAACCATTATAAAGCACATGTCCCTGATGCAGGATGGCGACATCATTGGTAATGCGCGCAACATCATCGAGCAAATGTGAGCAGAATAATATGCTTTTTCCCTGTTTGCGCAGGTCATGAATCAAATCGATAATCTCTGCGCGACCAATGGGGTCCAGGCCGGACATCGGTTCATCCAGAATCAGCAGATCAGGATCGTGGATGAGTGCTGCTGCAAAGCTGGCTCGCTGTTGCATGCCTTTTGAATATTCGCTCAACCTGCGATTGCGGGCATCCCGGATACCCAGTCGATCCAACAGTGCATCTGAGCGTTCAGCGATAGTGTTATTGGACATGTCACAGCAGCGTCCGGCGAATCGAAGCAATTCCATGCATGTCAGGTTGGGGGGGAAAGAGGATGTTTCCGGCAGGTAACCGATATGCCGGCGTGTGGCAGGAGAAGGGTTTTCGTTTCCAAGCACAATGAGCTTGCCCCGATCCGGTTGCATATAACCCATAATCAGGCGGATGGATGTACTTTTCCCTGCACCGTTCTGGCCAATCAGGCCAAGCGTCTGCCCCTGTTTGAGTGAGATTGATATTCCCTTCAATGCATGCTGGGCAGGGGAACGGTTAATTTGCTTCGGGTAGGTTTTATGGACTTTGATAAACTGGATCATATAAGGCTGGCCCGCTTTGTATTCTCTGAAGAAAGGAGGGAATGCTAAAAAGCATTCCCTCCTGATTGCCATGAACGAATAACACGCAATTACATTGCAGTATATCCTTTTGCATCAAGGGCAGCGCTTGCTTTACCGATGGCCTTGAATTTTGTGCCTGTAGTGATGCTCTTCTGATAAGTACCGGACTGATCTGTTTCTGCAGCATAAATCTTGTCACCACTGGCGTGTTGAGCGGTAATGGTGGCATAGGCTTGGGTCTTGTCCGTATCAGCTTCCAGGCTGACATTGTTGCTGACTGTTACAGGAGCTTCCTGACCCGCGGTGGTGGTGGCTACAAAACCGTTGGCGGTAAGTGTTACACCAGCGCCTGCCTTGCCTGCTGTACCCGTCTTGGCGACGGTTGATCCATATACCTGATAATCAGAAAATAATGCTTCTTCAGCCAGACGTGCAGTATGCAGATCAGATACAGCCGCTGAATTGAACGCCTTGGTACGGTAGTTCGAGAACTGCGGGATTGCGATGGCAGCCAGAATACCGATGATTGCAACCACAATCATCAATTCGATCAGTGTGAAACCCTTTTCTTTATTTGAGACATTTGTCATATTAGATTCTCCTAAGTGTTTTATGCCATCAATGGCAATGTATATAGAGCAAGGTTGATGCCAATTGAGGGGCTTGTGCTTCAATAGCAAGCAGCACTGTGTGACAAATATTGTCAACATGGCATGCCAACCCTGGTCACTACGGGCAGAAAATAAAACGAACCAGACTTCAGAATTGGCGACGACAGAAGAAAGCTCTGGAAACAACAGGTGGGATATGGCTGCGAAACTGTTCAAGTTGAGAAATGTGCCTGATGATGAGGCTGAAGACATCCGGCAATTGTTGCAGGAACATGGCATTGAATATTATGAGACCGCAGCCGGAGGTTGGGGAATCTCGGTGCCTGCTATCTGGATTCATGATAACAGCAGGCTGAAAGAGGCCGGTGCGTTAATTGAGTGTTATCAGCAGGAAAGAACCAGGCGAGCCAGAAAAGAATATCGATTGTTAAAAGAAGAAGGTCGCCACCCGAAGCTTACCGACAAGATAAGGCAAAAGCCCTTGCAGTTTCTGCTGTTTTTTCTTATGACACTGTTTATTCTCTATGTGAGTCTGGCACCATTCATCGATTTTTCCGAATAGCGAGTCAGTTTGTCTCAGCCAGTCTTCACGAGACTTCCGGATAGGACTACAATCGAGACATGAGACTGTTCATATTTTCGACACTGATGCTCATTCTGGCAGGACTGCCGCTGACGGGGCATTGTCAGAATGATGATCCTGATAGTGGTCGAAGTGATGCGGCCGCTCGTGATCTGATCAGGCAGGTACAGGACAGGCTCCGTTCTGATACAAGTATTGCCAGATACAGCATGCGTATTGAGACGGCAGACTGGCAACGCGAAGTGCGCCTGGACGCCTGGGATGATCGTACAAAAAAGCGTTTTTTTATTCGAATTCTTGCTCCCCGGAAAGACAAAAACACCACCTGGCTCAAGGATGGCGGTAACCTGTGGATGTATCTGCCCAAGCTGGAACGCGATATCCGTATCCCGCCGTCGATGATGCTTTCCAACTGGATGGGATCGGATTTTACCAATGACGATCTGGTCAAAATGGAATCGGTCGTGGAAGACTATAACCACAAGCTGTTGGCTGATGTGGATGGCGTTTATGTGGTTGAATCAGTACCGAAACCGAATTCTCCCGTAGTATGGGGCAGGATCGTGCGCCGTATCACACACGATGCCATGCCGCTTTCCGAAGATTATTATGATGAACATGGCAAACATATTCGTCAGCTGATTTTCGACAGGGTCAGACACATGGGGGGGCGTGACATTCCTTCCCGCTGGATCATGCACCCCATGGATAA
>JAUZQH010000165.1 GCA_030951065.1 Mariprofundus sp.
TTCCATAACCAGCGCGAAGCCTGATAACGCGGAAATGAATGATCGGAAATACGCGTGTTGATGCCGATAATCGGGATATCCTGTTTCTTGCAGGCGGATAACATACCGGGCCAGAATTCCGTTTCAGCCAGCAGCAGCAGCGCAGGTTTCAGCGAGCGAACCAGCCGCATCATGGCGGTTGGCAAATCCCATGGCAGAAAAGACAGTGAAATGCTGTCGCCTAACAATCGATCGGCGTGGGCAAAACCTGTGGCAGTAACCACGCTCAGGTGAACAGTGTGGCCCTGCTCAAGCAGGGCGGAAATCAGCGGCGTAACCGAACCGACTTCACCCACCGAGCAGGCATGCACCCATATGCATCCGGGCCGGGCTGACGGCAGGTCAATCGTGAAATGCTGACGCCATTTCCCGAGTGTGGTGAATCCTGATTCTCGCATAGCCGTATTGGAACAGGAAGCAGTGTTTTGCGCTAGCCCGGCTTGGTTGCTGAGCGTCGGGACAGGGTCTGTTATGGCCTTTTATGTATTGAACAGTACAATTCTGTTTTATGCCTTTCGAATGCCAAAACCACTTGTTGTGATCGGACCCTTATCATGATTGAGTCACTTTATCTTTTGCTGATCGCCCTGGTGATTGTATTCCTGGCGGCGGAAATCTTTACCAATGCACTGGAATATCTCGGTGAACGTATGGGTGTATCCGAAGGCGTGACCGGCTCGATTTTTGCTGCTGTAGGCACAGCGATGCCGGAAACCATTATCCCTATTGTGGCAATTTTGGCCGGTGGTGCGGCCGAGTCGGTGAACCGTGAGGTGGGGATGGGAGCGATTCTCGGTGCTCCGTTTATGCTGGGAACGCTTAGCCTGGGTTTGATGGCATGGTTTGCCGGCAGGAAGCGAGGATGGTTTGCCTCGTTTAATCCGGAAGCATCCGGCCTGAAACGGGATATTCTCACATTTTTTTTCGCTTTTTCCCTGGTCATCGTGGCAGCACTGTTACCGCAAGGCTGGGAGTCTGCGAGAATGCTCGTGGCCTTTTCGCTGTTTTTGATCTATTTCATTTATTTGCTGCGCACCATCAGGGCCAGCAAAGCGCTGGTGGAAGACGGGCATGGGACTGAAGCGGATAACGGACTATATATTTCACGACTGCTGGGGGATTCCACGCCTGTGGCTGTGTTGCAATTACTGGCAGGGCTGTTTTTGCTGGTGATCGGTGCCAAGGTGTTTGTGCACGGCGTTGAACAGGCAAGCAGCCTGTTCGGGGTATCCGCGCTGGTCGTTGCATTGTTGATTGTGCCGATTGCGACCGAGTTGCCGGAGAAGGTTAACTCCATTCTGTGGATCAGGCGGGGCAGGGATACACTGGCATTCGGCAATATCACCGGCGCCATGGTGTTTCAGGGCACGGTCATTCCTGCTGTCGGCATGTTATTGATGCCATGGGCATTCCACGATGTGCATGCGGTCATTGCAGTCATGCTGGCTTTGCTTGGCAGTGGTTTGCTCTGGTTTCTGCATCAAACCGGACGACTAAATCCTGTATTCCTCAGCATGAATATGTTGCTCTATGCTGCATTTACAGGTTTTGTGCTGTTCACGATATAAGCCGAATGATTGAGTGTTTTTGTGCCGTTGTTTCAATCCTGAACGAGCGAAGAAGGATGACTGACATATGATTATTACCATTCTATCCATTGCCGCGATTTTGTACCTTGCCCTGCAACTGGAAGATAAACTGAAGATTCCATCCCCCGTTGGCCTGATTGCATTGTCGTTCGGTTTTCATGCTCTGTTTGGTGATCTCTTTATGCTCACCGGCGATGCCGAACACTTTGCAGCTCTGGTGGTTCTACTGCTACCGATCCTGTTGATTTCCGACTCACTGGAATTGAAAGTCAAAGATTTAAAAGAACACGGTCTGAGCCTGTTCTATCTGGCAGTTGTTGCCGTGTCCCTGTCTGTCGTGGTCGCATTGCTGATCGGTGATATATTATTCGGCCAGTATCATCTCTCGGTCGCTGCCATTATAATGTTGTTTTCCATGGTGCTGGCGACCGATCCGGTTTCCGTCGTCAGTATTTTCTCCAAGTTCGAATTGCCGCACCGGTTAAAAATTCTGTGTGAAGGCGAAAGCCTGTTCAATGATGCCACAGCACTGATTGTATTTGTCTTTATCGGGCTGTATGCACTGGACGGTGGCGAAATCACTGTTGCTTATGTCAGTGAAACCAGTGCTATCGTGGTGCTGGGTTCGGCGCTGTTGGGGGTCGTGATCGGATATCTGGGGCTGATCGCAATGAAAACCACCGACAACCGGATTGCCGAGTTGCTGGTGCTGGTTCTGACCGGCTATGGTGCATTTGAGATGGCGGAACATTTTTATGCCCTGTTGAATATGCTGGGCGGTCATTCGCAGACCCATTTATCCGGTATTCTGTCCTGTATCGTTGCGACAGTGACGGTGCACCATGTGATGAGCAATGCTGTGATACATGATGATATGCGCATTGAAAAACAGGCTGATGACTTGCAACGCGAGTCGTTATCGGAACATCATTCGCGCACGTTGATTCAGCAGGCCATTGATAAAATCAGGGCGACGGTAGAAGAGCGTGACCGGCACTTGCGTACCAAAGAGGATATCCAGTTGCTGGCTATTGTGGCCAATACCATATTGTTTGTAGCCATGGCAGAAATCATCAATATCGACTTACTGTGGCAATACAAAACAGAAATCGTGGTGATGTTTCTGGCTACCACGGTGATTCGTGCTGCCATGATGGCCAAATTCGCTATCCTGACCAACCGGACAGACAGGATGACCAATGTGAATTTCCGCTGGTGGGGTGTGTTGACTTTTGCCGGCATCAAGGGCGGCCTGTCTGTGGTGATGCTGATGATGATTCCAGCCTCGTTTGAGCACCTTGAAATGTTCAAGGCGATTGTTATCGGGGTGATTATGTTATCCACGTTTGTTTATGCATTGCTGCTGATCGTCATTATTGGCAAAAACAGGGAAATCTTTGCCAGAGAACTGGAACAGGAAGGCGAGCACCACTAACGTGCTGTCTTCCTGAGCCATACGTCACAGGGAATCGCTGATATTGTAATGGTGACCTTTTACAGCTGATGAGCCTCGAACCAGCTGTTGCCGGTGCCGATATCAACAGTCAGCGGTACATTCAGTGCTACAGCATTTTCCATGGTCTCCCGCATGATTGATGATATCTCTTGTAGCTTTTCGACAGCGGCTTCGACAATCAACTCATCATGCACCTGTAGAATGATGTGCGCTTCGGGATATTCTGTTTGAAGACGCCGATGCAGTCGGATCATGGCGATTTTGATGATATCGGCAGCCGAGCCCTGCAGTGGTGCATTGATGGCCGTACGTTCGGCATAGGCACGTCGCATGCCGTTCTTGCTATTGATCTCAGGCACATAAACACGGTGGCCGAGCAGGGTTTCAACAAATTTATCCTCGCGTGCCTGTTCCAGCGTGGCATCCATGAATCCGCGCACGGATGGATAACGCGAAAAATAGGCTTCGATGAATTCCCTGGCTTCGCTGCGGGCTACGC
>JAUZQH010000166.1 GCA_030951065.1 Mariprofundus sp.
GCGGATATGACGTTATTTCCTCAGAAAATGTGGAATATTGTTATGCCGGAGCGCAAGGATGTGCTGGCTGATGCGCAGGTTATGGCGCTTGTTCGCGATGCTGAGGCTCGTTTGGGCAATGCTGGCCGGGTCAATGTGCGCATGTCAGGAACCGAGCCAAAATTACGTATTATGGTTGAAGCCGAAGATGAAGGATTGATGCTGGATATCGGTGAGCCGCTCATGCAGTCGATCAGTGACCGGATTGGCATGTAAACATATCTGTATCATGCATGACCAACCTGGCTGGATAGCTGACTGCGTTCAATCCCCATACTTCGAGCTCCGAATTCCCAGCGGTTCTCCGGCGGCTCCTGAAAGACGATATGGTGGCTTGCAGGTGCGACAAGCCAGTCGTTGTTGGATAACTCTCGTTCCAGTTGCCCGGCCTGCCAGCCCGCATAACCGAGTATAAGTAAATAATGTTCGGGACCGTCCCCGTCTCCCAGGTCTTCCAGTACATCCCTGGACGCAGTCAGGTGCAACTCCTGCGAAATCTGCATCGTTGATTCATAGATATGCCAACCATCGTGAAGCACAAAGCCTCTGAAATTATCGATTGGTCCGCCTTCAAAGACTGTTGGTAAATGTGTGCGCATATCACGTCTGCTATCCGGCATGTAAATACCAAGATCGTGCAGGACTTCAAACACATCGATTTGCCTCGGACGATTGATAATCAACCCCATACAGCCTTCGGCATTATGGTGACATATGAGTACAACAGTATCTCTGAAATTGGGATCATCCAGAGTCGGGGAGGCGAGCAGTATCTGGCCGGCGAGCTGATTGATCTGCACTTGAACCTCCTGATATATTTTCTGTCTGAATTGTACCGACTAGCTGCGGGTACTCATTTGACGAGCCATATGTATGGCTGCAAGCAGACTTGTACAGGATACATCCTCAGAACCTACCCGGTCAAGCGCGGTGCCATGATCAACGCTGGTTCTGATAAACGGTAAGCCGAGTGTTATATTCACGGCTTCACCAAAGCTCAGGGTTTTTAAGGGAATCAGGGCCTGATCATGATAGCAGCAGACAATAGCATCATAAGCTTGTCTCATGTTGGCGGAGAAAACCGTATCGGCTGGTAACGGATTGCTTACATCCAGGCCTTGGTCACGTGCCTGTTGTGCTGCCGGAGCCAGTATGTCTATTTCCTCACGGCCAAAATGGCCCTGTTCACCAGCGTGCGGATTCAGGGCACACAGAGCCAGACGAGGTGCTTCTATGCCGAAACGGGAGCGCAGGTCGTGATCTAAGATTTGCAGACATCTCAGTGTTGCGCTTGTATTTAATGCATCCGGTACATCACGCAAAGCTATATGTGTTGTTAATAAAGCGACGCGAATTTGGTCGGAGGCGAGCATCATCACGAAATCTGATTGCCGGTTGGGTTGTTGCATCGATACGGCAGATAAATGGGCAAGAAATTCAGTATGACCAGGAAATTTAAAACCGGCGCTGTGCAGTACAGCTTTTTCGATCGGACCGGTGACCAGCGCGGCAGCTTTACCATGCAGGCATGCATTTGCAGCGGCTTCAATACAGTGGACTACAGCGTTGGCTGTGTGCCGAGAAGGGTTTCCTGCCATGACAGGACAGGCATCTTGTGTGGATAGCGGGTTCCAGCAACTTAATGCTTCCACAGAATTCGAAGATGTATTCAGTATTGCCTCATCAATGCTATCGAATTCCCTTATCGGAACCTCGATATCAATCAGTTTAAATCGCTCTTGCAGCCAGTTGGCTGGTGCTGCAATAATGCTGTGTTTAAATATATCTTTCTGGCCAGACCAGGCGCGAATAATACAATCCGGACCAATGCCTGCCGGTTCGCCGACAGTGATGACAAGCGGTATCATGTGTTTGATGCCGGGACTATTTTACGGATTGTGTCTCTGCCACATTCGGACAGGACCGGTATTTTATGTTGGCCTCAGCCCGCAGGGAGGCTATCCATCGGGGTAACAGCTCCTGCATTTTTATATTGGACAAAATCTGGGTGATTTTGTCACGATTTGCCTGCAGGGAATTGGGGTCGATATGCCGGGTAGCAATGACGCGGATAATATGCAGGCCAAACTGTGTTTGGACAACGCCACTGGTTTCGCCGGCATGCATGGCAAACACCACCTTGTCGAACTCCGGCACCATTGCCCCCCGTTTGAACCAGCCAAGATCGCCCCCCCTGCTGGCGCTGGGGCCTTGTGATACTTCTTTGGCTCTGGTGCTAAATTCCTCGTCACTGGCGTCTTTCATTTCTCTGGCGATATCTTCAGCACGGCTGCGGATTTTGGCTTTGTCTTCTTCATCGGCAAGCGTGGGGATTCGCAACAGAATATGGCGCGCATGCACTTCATCATAGCTGGCACCGACTTGTTCGGGTTCCTGCCAGCGTTCGTTCAATACCTTTAGAATATGGAAGCCGGAAGGCGTGCGTATGGGGTCAGTCACGCCATGCAGTGGCAGTTCCAGTGCCGGAGCAAATCGTTGCGTAATAGAGCCCTCGGTAAACCAACCCATGACACCCTGTTGCTGCCGGTCAGGAGCCTCTGAATAAATGGCAACCAGCCTGGCAAAGTCTTTCCCGTTCACCAGCTGCTGATGGATATTACGCACCTTGTTACGTGTGCTGGCCAATAATTCGGGCGTGGGTTCACTGGGAAGGGAAATGAAAATATGCCCGAGTTGTACCTCCCGGCGAGGTTTGGGTTCAGCCATGTATTTTCTGTAATATTCCCGGATTGATTCTTCGGAGATTTGCAGTTTGCTGCGTACGGCGACGTTGATCAATTTACTGATCAGAATCTGATCATGCAGGTTTTCCTTGAACTGATCAAAATCGACTCCCTGTTGTTTCAGAGCATCTTTCAATTGCCCCGGAAGCATTCCGTTGCTGGATTCCACACGCTCAACAGCTTTGTCCAACTCTTCCTTGCTGACTTTCAAGTCGAGTTTTCTGGCTTCATTCATTTGCAGGGTTTTAACGATACGGGCATCCAGTGCCCGTTTTTTGAGCGCGTCTATCGATGGCAGCGTGGTTAAACCGGATTCGCGCAACTGTTTGAGAGTGTTTTCCGTATCTTGCTGAATTTCATAGCAGGTAATGGCTTCGTTATTAACAATGGCGGCAATACTGTCGATAGGTTCAGCCCTGACGGGCAGGGTAATCAACAGCAAGGCGGCCAGCAAAACGGGGAAGTGCATGAAGCCTCCAATGGCGGGGATCAAAGTTTTTCGAAAAATAAAAGCATAATCAGGAACCAACGCTACCCAGCCCCTTGAATTCGAGCAACAGATTGAAACCGACATTGGATGTTGTACTGGTCCCGCTGCGCCGATTTATGCGATATCCCTCCACACCGATTTTCCAGCAGGCATGGGTGTATTGCAGACCAACAGAACCCAGTTGCGTTGATTTTAGTAATATATCGTATTTCCAGCTGCCGGTTGCCTGCCAGCGATGATTGAGACTGAAAGTACTGCGAAGATCAATCAGCTTGGCAGCAAGTGCATATCGTTTATCAGTGAATGTATAGCCAACATGCAGTTTATTCCCATCCAGAGCAAGATCTATGCCTGATGTCATTGTAGCCCAGTAATGTCTGCTGGTATTATACTGTCCTGAGCTGCGCAGAGTAACACTGGAAACAGGCTTTAATATGAATTCGCCGATCACGTTGGAGAATGCCCGCACGGGGTCTCGTTGCAGCAGGGGATCCACGCGCTGTTTTAACAGGTCATAGGAAGTCCCCAAGCGTACAGTCACGGCATCTCTGGCTGAAGATGTTGCATCGTCTTTGAACTGCAGTTTACTTTCGAGCAGCAGGCTGAAGCGATTGACACGTTCAATGCGATCATATCCGGTAAAGCGGTTGCCGGAAAGTAAATTGCTCAATGTCAGTCTGCTAAAACGCGAGTCAAAATTTGGCAGATCGGTTTGATCCGGCGCAAAGATATAGTCATAACGCATAATGGGAGAAATAACATGCCGCCGTGTACGCTTTTCGTTAATCGATTCAAAGTCGGAGCGTACTTCCAGGCTGACTTCAGCGGTAGTGCGAGTTGGCGTGGTGTTAATCAGTTTGGGAAGTCTCTTTTTCTGCAGGTTCTTCTGTAACCAGTATCGGGTATGATGCGAACCGGCTGTTAATGTCGCTGAAATGCCGCCGGCTTCCAAATCCCATGGCACCTCTATATAAGGGTGAATATCGAAACGCCATCCATCCACGAAATTATTACTGCGCAGCGCCTCACGCCTGTTAAAGCGTGTCGTCTGCTGATCAATATGCAGCAATGCATTAGCAGGCAATTCCCACTGCATATTGCTCTGGAAGCGTGGTAAAACCTGTAATGTAGTGGCATTGCTGGGCAGTAGCGTTGTCTGTTGATGTTGTGCCTGGAGGAACCAGTCTCCGGTCATGTCTCC
>JAUZQH010000167.1 GCA_030951065.1 Mariprofundus sp.
GGTTAATCTTTCTCGATTAAAATCATCTATAACATTGAATAACCTGAAGCTTCGGCCATCGCCAAGCTGGTCGTGCATAAAGTCCATCGACCAGCATTCATTGATGCTCTCAGGCACAGTCAGAGCATCCGGTTTATCTCTTTTCATTCGTTTCCTTGGTCTGATGCGCAAGTTGAGCTCAAGCTCGTTTGGCCGATATTTCTGTTATTTGGCGTTAAGCATTCACCATGCGGCGGCTGGATGGAACCGGGTTTTCCATCGGGCGCAGGCCAAGTTTGGCAAACAGCTTCTGATCGTTTTCGGCATCCTGATTGCCGGTGGTGAGTAGTTTCTCACCGTAGAAAATTGAATTGGCACCAGCCAGGAAGCAGAGAGACTGCATCTCTTCGGACATTGTTTCGCGCCCTGCGGAGAGACGCACATGGCTACCCGGCATGGTAATGCGGGAAACAGCGAGGGTGCGGATGAATTCGAAGTTATCCAGCGTATCGGCAAATTGAGCATCCTCGGCTACAGGCGTGCCTTCCACTTTCACCAGCATATTGATGGGCACAGACTCCGGATGCGGATTCATACGGGCCAGCTGAGCTACCAGCCCGGCACGATGACGGCGTGATTCGCCCATGCCGACAATGCCGCCACAGCAAATACTCATGCCATTGGCGCGCACATGTTTCAGGGTATCCAGCCGCTCTTCGTAAGTGCGGGTGGAAATAATCTCTTTGTAGTATTCCGGATCGGAATCGAGGTTATGATTATAGTAGTCCAGCCCCACCTCCTTGAGATGCGCTGCCTGCTCTGCAGTGAGCATGCCGAGGGTGGCACAGGTTTCCATGTCCATATCCCTGATCTCGGAAATCATATCGCAGACCAGTTCAAAGGCGCGACCTTTGGGTTCGCGCCAGGCTGCACCGATACAGAAACGGGACGCGCCTTTCTCTTTGGCGATTTTGGCGGCAGCAAGCACCTGATCTTTCTTCATCAGCAGCTCGGATTCGACATCGGTGTTGTAACGTGAGCTCTGCGGGCAGTATTTGCAATCCTCCGGACAACCGCCGGTTTTGATCGACAACAGGGTTGAGAGCTGTACTTCATTGGCATCGAAGTTGGCCCGATGCGCCTGCTGGGCACGAAACATCAGATCATTGAATGGCAGTTCAAACAAAGCCTCGATTTCATTTATCGTCCAGTCATAACGCATGCCTTTCTCCTTTCGCCGTTTACCACGGGTCGCGAAGGGTAAACGGCTTTGGTCGCTTCGGCAAAAGGCAGAGGAATCCATGCGTAGCGACTCGGCTATGAATGTGAACAGGCCTAATGCAACAGCGGCTTATAAGTCTGCCGGCTCAGACAACGGCGAATAGAGAGAATATTACTTGAACTCATGGACAGATATTCCATATCCAGGTTAAGGAACGTGGCCGTCCACTCCGGGTTGGCGGCCAGTTCGCCGCAGATTGAAACCGGAATACCGGCCTGCTTTGCCGCCGATGCTGTCAGCGTAATCAGCTCCAATACGGCGCCATGCTCCGACTGATAAAGGTCTGCGACTTCTTCATCGTTGCGATCAGCGGCCAGTGCATATTGCATCAGGTCATTGCTGCCGATGGAAAAGAAATCGCTGACCCCTGCCATGTCCCGGGCAATCAGTGCTGCAGCCGGCACCTCGATCATGGCGCCCAACGGGACAGATTCAGTCAGGCCAAGCTGAACCCGGCACTGTTCGGCCAGGTCGCGCACTTTTTCCATTTCTTCTATATTGGTCACCATCGGAGCAAGAATTCGTACAGGGCCTTCATCGGCTGCCCTGATCATGGCGTTGAGCTGGATTTTCAGTAATTCCGGGTTGCGAAGCAGCAGGCGCACGCCGCGCAATCCCAGCGCCGGATTGGCACCGCCATAATCATGACCTGCCAGATCACTGTATAACCACGGTCTGTCGCCGCCGATATCAAGCAGCCGCATGGTGACAGGTTTGCCATGCATGCGACGAACCAGTTGGGCATATTGTTCATATTGATACTGTTCATCCGGCATGGTGGATTCATTGATGAACAGGAATTCGCTGCGGTAGAGGCCGATACCGTCGATACCGGTGTCTTCTGCCAGATCCAGTTCCTCCGGGAACTCGATATTGGCCATCAGTTTCAGTTCATGACCATCGGCGCTGAGCGACGGTTTGCAGGCAAATGCCTGCAGATTCTTCCTGCTGCTTGAAACTGCAGCCTTGAATTTCACATAAGCGGTTTGTTCAGCCTGTGAGGGATTCAGAATCCACACATCCTGTTCGGCATCCAGAATCAGGATATCACCATCTTCAATATCGGCCAGAATGCCGGTAGCGCCGACCATGGCAGGCAGCCCGATACCGCGGGCGACAATGATATTGTGTGCATCCGCACCGCCGAATTCTGTAATGATGCCGGCCACGCCACAACGCCACATACTGACAACATCAGATACAGAAAAATCATCGCCGACATAAATCAGCGGTTTCTCCTCCTTCCGGCTCGCATACGTGACCTGATTCGATTGTGCATTCGACTGCTCACTCAATTCGGCCGGCTTGTCTGTCAAATGATCCAGAATACGCCGGCCCGCATGTTCAATGTCATCGCTGCGAGTACGCAGGTATTCATCTTCAATTTGCTCGAATATGAGCTGGATTGCATCCAGTTCCTGCCGCAGTGCCCATTCGGCATTGATGCAATCGTTACGGATACGGGCTGTGGATTTGGCCAGCAGTTCCGGATCGGCAATCAACATACTGTGCATATCCAGAATCATCAGCGGGTCCTTGATGCCGGCACCCATCAAATGATTGCGTTCAACATCAATGGCTTGCCCGGCCGCCTCAATCGCCTTGAGCAGACGATCCACCTCATGGTCAATCATATGCGGTTCGATAGGCCGTTCAGCTACCGGCTGTCGACCATGCAGCATTTTTTTCACCTGCCCGATCACAATACCGGAGCTGGATGCGACAGGATGCCCTTCCCGTCGTACACGCAATCGTTGTTCCGGACGACAGCGGGTATTCATTCCGCTTCTCCAAACCGGTTCTCCACCAGCGTCACAATAGCTTCGAGCGCGGCATCGGCATCCACGCCTTCGGCATTGATTTTCAACGTCATCCCCTTGCAGGCGGCCAGCATCATGATACCCATGATGCTTTTGCAGTTGACTTCGATACCGTCCTTGATGAGTTTGATTTCCGATTCGAAACGACTGGCTTCAGTGGCCAGTTTTGCCGATGCCCGGGCATGCAGACCGAGCTTGTTGCAAATGGTGATCGTCTGCTCAGGCATCCGCTTGTTTCACGCGGTCAGTGCCGGTCGAGGCATGATTCGTGATGGTCATATTGGGAGCAATCTGAATATACTGGCGTCCGGCTCTGACTACCTGGTGGGCCAGTTCACTCAGACTGTCAACATGATGTCGCAATGTGGCAGCCTTGATCAACAGCGGCAAATTGAAACCGGAAACCACTTCGACACGACCCGCCTGCAAACAGCCCATAGCCACATTGCACGGTGTGCCGCCAAACATATCCGCCAGCAACAGCACGCCCTGCCCGACATCGCAGGTGCGGATTTTTGTCATCAGCATATCGGCAATCCGTTCCGGAGCGCTATCTTCGGTAACATCCAGCGCGTCCATTAACGGTTGCTCACCAACGACATATTGTAACGATACCAGCATTTCACTGGCGATATGCGAGTGGCCAATCAGCACGATACCGATCATGTTTCGGCTGCGACCTGATGTTTTTCAGTCAGACTGTGCCGTGTTATGCCCAGTTCCCGATGCTGAATGTCCGGTTCAACCATGCCCTGTTGCCGGATCCAGGCGGCAAAGCGTTCAGCCATGTAAACCGAGCGATGGCGTCCTCCACTGCAGCCGAAGGCCAGCGTAAAATACTGTTTCCTTTCCTGCTTCAGATGCGGCCAGATAAATGTCAGCCATTGCCGGATATGTGTTTCTGCCTGCCTGACTTCCCTGCAGGACTGCAGAAACGAGATAACGCTTTCATCGCGGCCGGTGAGTTCAGCCAGCCCCGGTTCATAATGCGGATTGGGTAAAAAACGCATGTCGAATACGGTATCGGCATTGGCCGGCAGGCCATGTTTGTAACTGAAAGAAATGACCGTACAGGACAATCGGTGTTGCTCCTGCCCCGGCTTGCGCCAGAACGAATCAACCTTCTCTGCCAGTTCATAAGGCGTTAAATCACTGCTGTCCAGAATCAGATCCGCCATGCATCGAATCGGCATCAGACTTTCGCGCTCCTGCCGGATAGAAGCCATCAGATCATGGCTGTCAGGCAACGGGTGGCGACGCCTGACCGTGGAAAAGCGACGCTGCAACACGTCATCTTCTGCCTCAATAAACAGCAACTGCCAATCGTCCGGCGTGTACACATCCTCGATAGCCGCTCTGATGGCTTTGGCCGTAAAACCACAGCGCGCATCCAGACAGACTGCAGCCGGTTGTTTGCGCCCCTGCATACTGACCGCCCAGTCCTGCAGCATTTCCAGTGGCAGGTTATCCGTGCAGAAAAAACCTGCATCTTCCAGTGCATGCAATACAGTGCTTTTACCCGCTCCGGACAGGCCGCTGATTAATAACATTGCGATTTTTCCGATACGTTAACGCGCACGGGTTCCCCCCTCCCACAGTGGTTGAAGCATTGCCACAGGGTGGAAAGACACCATACAAACCGCGTTGCCTGTTTCATGTTAATGCCCCTGCTCTATGCGATTCTGCAACGATTGCACAAAGTCCTCGCCACTGTGAATGCCGCGCTGTTTCAGCAGCTGGTTACGGGTTGCCACTTCAATCAGCACCGCCAGTGAACGGCCGGAACGAATCGGAATCGGTATGCGCGGAATCGGCACGTCCAGAATTCCGGTTTCACTGTCTTCACCCAGCACCCGGTCTTCCGGCGCCACCTGATCCCAGGGCACCAGCTCCACCATCAGGCTTAACCGTTTGTTATCGGTAATCGCAGCAGCACCCTACAGATCACGACTATTGAGAATCCCCAGTCCGCGCACTTCCATGTGGTAACGCAATGCATCCGGGCTGCGTCCGACGGCAACTTTCGGACTCTCGCGGGAAAATTCGACCATATCATCCGCAATCAAACGATGCCCGCGCGAAATCAGTTCCAGCCCGATTTCACTCTTGCCGATACCGCTGGCACCGGTAATCAGCACGCCAAGACCGAAAATATCCATATATACACCATGCTGATAGAGCACCGGAGCCAGGCGATGCGACAGAAAGAGCAACATATTTGTCATAAATGTCGAGGACGGGTAGTCGGATATCATCAGGGGCGTATCGGTGCGTCTGGCTGCGTCCAGAATGAAATCAGGCGGCTGTTGCCCTCGGGTAATGACCACGCCGGCAAGGCGAAGATCAAAGACAGCATCGATAGCCTGCTTCTGCTCTTCGGGCGTTCGGGTAGCCAGATAACTCATTTCGGTCTGCCCGATCACCTGCAAACGATAATCACTCAGATGTTCAATATAACCGGCAAATGCCAGTGATGGCTTTTGCATACGCGGATGATCAATGTAGCGATCAAGTCCTTTTTCCCCTGCCAGCAGGCGCAGTTTCGCCGCTTTCCCCTGCTCGCTTAACAGTTCACGAATCGTGATGCGGCGGGACTGATGCATCAGTCAGTATTGACCCTGCTGGCAAACAGCGTGGCCACGGCTTCCGCACTGTCCGCCTCCATAATCTGTTGCCGGAAGCTTTCCTGCTGCAAACTTCTGGCCAGTTGTGCCAGCAATTCCAGATGCTGACGATCATCGGAATCCGGCACCAGTAACAGCACGACAATATGAACAGGGTTACCGTCAATGGCCTCAAAATCCACGCCACCGACATGCGTTGCCAATGCCAGCACCGGCGCGGTCAGATCAGGCATACGGCCATGCGGTATGGCTACCCCGTGGCCAATGCCTGTACTGCCCAGCTGCTCGCGGGCCATGACCACTTCCATGACCGTATCAGGATCAATGGAGGTCAGCACATGCGCCAGTTCCGTGATCAGAGCCCGCTTGCTATGGGCCTGTGAATCAAGCCGAATATGATCAGGCGTTAACAAAGGCATCGGAATCCGTCCTGAATCAAGAGGTTTCGGGCTCAATCCAGCTTAACGCGCCATCGGGCCGGCGGTACACTGCATTGAGTTGTTCGGACTGGTCGTTGGTAAAAAACAGCAGATCACGGCCCCCGAGCTCCAGTTGCATGACAGCCTCATCGACACTCATCGGTTTGGCATCTATCTGTTCATGACGCAGTGTCTCAGGCTGATAATCCTCACTCAGTTCTTCACGATCATTGGCCAGGTCCAGCACTTTATGTGAGACCTTGATTTCCCGTGACTGTTGTTGCGCCACATTACGATGCCGGCGCAATTTTGCACGATACCGTTTGAGTTGACGGTTCAGCTTGTCGACCACACCATCAATGGATGCATACATATCCTCTGTCTCATGGCTGCCATGAATGTTGATGCCATTGGCCTGCATGCTCACCTCACAGCGTTGCCTGAACTTTTCCACCGAAAGCACAACGTGTACATCCACGACATGATCAAACGAATGTTTGAGATGTTGCAGCTTGTCACTGACATACGCTTTCAGGGGGGGGGTAAGTTCGACATGACGTCCTGTGATGGATACTTGCATAGTT
>JAUZQH010000168.1 GCA_030951065.1 Mariprofundus sp.
CATCCTTGCCGATTGGCAAAAACGCACGGTAGCGGTTAATGATTCCTTCGTAACGGGGCATAATTAATTCCTTATCAGCATGGCTTACGCAACAGCCGATTCTTTACGCAAAATCAGCACATCTTCTTCAACAGCTTGCAATCCGACAATGCGGCTGATGGCTGCCTGTAAATTCCCTTCGCTTGTTTCGTGTGTCAGCATGATCACCGGCACACTGTTGGCTTCAGAGCGTTCCTTCTGGCTCATCGCTTCCAGACTGATACGGTGATCAGCCAAAATCGAGGTAACCGATGCAATCACACCGGGTTGATCCTGCACCATCAGTCGCAGATAATATTCACATTCGATATCTGCCACCGCCAAGGTCTCCAGGTCACGGCGTTCTGACTCGACAAAACCCATCGCTGGGGCCAGGTGTTTAACCTCGTCCGGCCCGCCATCCGAAGAACAGACACGGGCAATATCCATGATATCAGCCACGACGGCGGATGCTGTCGGGCGTTCACCGGCACCACGACCGAAATACATCGTATGTTCAACAAAATCACCGGATACCTGCACTGCATTGTAGGAATCGGAAACCTGTGCCATTTGAGAATGAACTGGCACCAGTGTCGGATGCACACGCATCTCCACCCGTTCAACATTGCCATTAGTTCCGTGCGGCTTGGCAATACCGAGCAGTTTAATCCGATAGCCCAGTTCTGCAGCTGATTCGATATCATCTGCTGTAATCTTGCTGATACCTTCGGTAAACACTTCATCGAACCTGATCTTCGAACCAAACGCCATGGCGGCCAGAATAGATAACTTGTGTGATGTATCAATACCTTCCACATCAAAAGTGGGGTCGGCCTCGGCATAACCGAGTTCCTGTGCTTCCTTCAGCACATCGGCATAATCCGCCCCTTCATTCTCCATCTTGGTGAGAATGAAATTGCAGGTACCATTCAGAATACCATACACAGATTGCACCGCATTGGCTGCACACCCTTCGCGCAGCGCCTTCAAGCATGGAATACCACCCCCTACTGCCGCTTCAAAGCCAATGGCAACACCCTTTTCGGCAGCCAATGGAAACAGTTCTTCCCCATGTTTCGCAATCAGCGCCTTGTTGGCGGTCACAGCATGTTTGCCATGCTCCAGCGCCGTAGCCACAAACGTGCGCGCAGGTTCATAACCGCCAATCAATTCAACCACCAGATCGATATCATCCGCAGTGACAACATCATTGGCATCATCTGTGAGGCGTACGCCCGAGAAATCCAGTCCGCGATCACGGCTCAGGTCACGGTCCGCCGCAGCTACCAACCGGACATTTTTACCCAGCCGACGGGATATCAGAACCTGTTGCTCGATCAAAATACGCGCCACACCGGTACCGATCGTACCCAGCCCCAGCAATCCAACTCTTATTTCAGTCATTTAATTCTCCAATTCTACTTAACGCGCATGGACTTTTTCCACCCCATGATATGAAATTTTATCATGACGTGGAAAAAGTCATGCAGGCGCGTTGTTTATTCCATATTAACCACGAAGGCACAAAGTAAAAACACATTCTATTTGAATTGATAAACCATAAAACACTGTGTCTCTGTGGTGAAAAAATCTACACCCCGGCATGCAGGAACTTGCGCATGCCGCGCAGTGCCTGCCGGGTTCTGTGTTCATTCTCAATCAGGGCAATGCGCACATATTCATCGCCGTAATCACCAAAACCAATACCCGGTGATACAGCCACGCCGCCCTGTTTGAGCATCTGTTTGGAAAATTCCAGCGACCCCATATGCTTGAACTCATCCGGGATCTCGGCCCAGACAAACATGGTTGCCTTAGGCTTTTCAGCCATCCAGCCCATTTTATGCATTCCGTCAATCAGCACATCGCGGCGCGACTGATACATCAGCCGTATCTCTTCCACGCAATCCTGCGGCCCGTTCAATGCAGCGCATGAAGCAATCTGCAAGGGCTGAAACGTGCCGTAATCCAGATACGATTTTACCTTGGCCAATGCTGCAACAATATCCTTGTTACCAACCATGAAACCCATGCGCCAACCCGGCATATTGTAAGTCTTGGACAACGAATAAAACTCTACAGCCACATCTTTGGCACCCGGCACCTGCAGAATAGACGGACACTGATAACCGTCAAAACATATCTCGGCATAAGCGATATCAGAAATGACAATCAGATCATTCTCACGCGCAAAATCGACCAGCTTGATATAGAAGTCAAGATCAACCACTTGTGCCGTAGGATTGGAAGGGAAGTTTACCACCAGAATCTTCGGCCGTGGCCATGAATCTTTCACAGCCTTCTGAACGTCTTCAAAATAATCACGATCCGGACCCATCGGCACATGACGGATATCGGCCCCGGCAATAATAAAACCGTAAGGGTGAATCGGATAAGCCGGGTTGGGTGTCAAAATCAGATCCCCGGGTGAAGTAATGGCTACCGCAAGGTGAGCCAGACCTTCCTTGGAGCCGATTGTGGCAATGGCCTCAGTTTCAGGATCAAGATCGACACCGAACTTGCGTTTGTAATAAGCGCACACTGCACGCCGAAGGCCGGGAATGCCACGTGATACCGAGTAACGATGATTCCTGCCGTCCCGTGCAGCTTCGCATAGTTTATCAACGATATGCTGGGGTGTCGGTTGATCAGGGTTACCCATGCCCAGATCAATAATATCTTCTCCGGCATGGCGCAACTCCATTTTCAGTTGATTTACAACTGCAAACACATAAGGAGGAAGACGTTTTATCTTTTCAAAATCACGCATAAATCGGGCTCTGGCTCCGGTAATTCTACCATAGTTAGGGAGATACTGATTCATTACCATCCTGATAAAAATCAGTTCACTCAGACAAAATCGACGTTTTACTTTCACTTACAAACCAAGCATTTACGCTGATTTTATTCGCGGCACATACCACTCTCCTGTCGACGGCACAGCCTGCGTGGAAACGCTGAATGAATCAGCGCATCCTCAAAGGTTGGTGAGACTACGAAGCGGGCCTATTTGGGTCAAGGAAGTTAAGAACAGAAAAAAGGCCCGCCACGAATGGCGAGCCTTGATGATCAACACTGATGATTCAGATCAATGTTTTACATCTTTCCATACTTC
>JAUZQH010000169.1 GCA_030951065.1 Mariprofundus sp.
ATCACCAGACGGGGTGAATCCGTTTGCAGGCATGCCCGAATCGATTTTTTCACCAGTACATCACAAATCGCCGACTCGATCCCCGCAGCCATATCTCGCCGCTCTGATTCTCCCAGACATTCCAAACCACCAGCCCCCTTCACAGCATACATCACAGCTGTTTTCAAACCGGAGAAACTGAAATTCAGATTGTCCCTGTTCAGCATAGGGCGCGGTAATTTATAACGCCCGGCGTTCCCGTCAACGGCCAGAGCGGCAAGCTCAGGACCACCCGGATAAGGCAAGCCCAACAAACGGGCAGATTTATCAAAACATTCACCGGCCGCATCATCCAGTGTCTGGCCTATCACCTCGTACTGCCCGATAGCCTTCACGTGCACCAGCAAGGTATGCCCGCCGGACACAAGCAACGTGATAAAAGGGAAAACAGGCAGCTTTCCCTCCAGCCCGGGAGCCAACAAATGCCCCTCCATATGATGGATCGGCATCACCGGAATATCATTTACCATACCTGCGGCCCGGGCATAGGATGTGCCGACCAGAAGCGCCCCCATCAACCCCGGGCCTGCTGTCACTGCAATCTGTTCGATACGGGACCAGTCCAGCGAGGCTTCCGACAACAATGCATCCACCATTGGGGCTAATGCTGCCAAATGTTCGCGTGAAGCAACCTCGGGGACAACACCGCCAAATTTTGCATGCGTTTCAATCTGCGATGCAATCTGCTCTGCCACAATATGGCCCTTACCATTCACCGGGTCACCCTCATAAATTGCTACCGCCGTTTCATCGCACGACGACTCAATACCCAATATAATCATTTTTCACCATTCACGTTATGAGCTTTTCACCACAGAGTACGCAGAGGAACGCAGAGTAAAAGCAAAACATATTGAAAAGACAGTTTGTTCAGAACTGCATCAATTTTTCTTTGCGTAATATCTCACCTTTTCGGGAAGCGTCGTTTCAATCAGATTTGGTCTGAACAGGCCCTGCCATCCCGGCAGTACCGAATCCGCCACCACCCGGTGTTTCGATTCGAATGATATCGCCTGATTTCAATGACCATGAGCCTTTGGCAGGCAATTCTTCCCATTCACCATCTCGCCACAAGCGGTTACTTCCGGACTGGCCGGACTGGCCTCCTGCCAAACCATAGGGGACAGTATTTCGTCTCTCCGTCAGTAAAGACAACTGACAGTCTTCCAGTACTTCCCATTCCCGAACCAGTCCATCTCCACCCTTAAACAACCCGTCGCCACCTGAATTTTTTCGTACAGTATAATGACGTACACGCAAAGGATAATGCATCTCCAGCACTTCAATGGATGAATTCTTGGTATTGGTCATGTGGCACTGTACCGCCGACAAACCGGCTCCATGAGCATGGGCTCCCATACCTCCGGCCAGCGTTTCATAATACACCCATGCATCAGCATCACCGCCTCGTTCGCACCGGCAATCATTTCCACCGAAAATCACATTATTCATCGTACCCTGTGCTGCAGCCGGAATACGATCAGGTATGGCTTTACTCAGGGCCCCCAGCATCACATCCACGATACGCTGACTGGTTTCGACATTGCCGGCGGCTACCGGAGCGCCTGCTTTCGCATGCACCAGACATCCTTCTGTCGCCCTGATCTCAATCGAATGAAAAATGGCAGCCGTCTGTGGGGTATAAGCAGGCATCAGACAACGGAACACATAAAACACGCTGGCTGCAGTCACTGCCATAGGGCAATTCACCGGGCCTTTGCTCTGACAAGATGTGCCATCAAAATCTACAACGACACATTTCCCTTTTACATGGATTCTGACGTGAATAACAAGACCCCTGGAACCCGGCCCATCATCTTCAATTCCATCACCTTCCAAGCGGTCCTCAAAGCTGTACTCACCATCGGGAATCGAAGCTATGGCCGTACGTCCGTATTGCTCTGAAACTTTGATCAGGGATGCAAACCTTGTTTCAAGCTGAACAGTTCCGAGCTCTGCCAGCCTTTGTGCTCCCAGCAGGCAGGCGGCACGTTGCGCAGAAAGATCGCCCATACGCTCATCGGGAGCACGCACGCATGCATAAAACAGCTGCTTCAGTTTCAGATTCTCAACACCCGCCTTAAACCAGTAGCGAGGCGATAACACAAGCCCTTCATCTTCCAGCCGGGTCTCCACCCCCATGGAGCCGGGCGAAACCCCGCCGATATCGGCATGATGGGCACGGGCAGCCGAAAAAGCGGTTAGCCGTCCCTCAATATAAACCGGTGCAACCACAGTAATATCAGGCAAGTGAGTACCACCCAGAAAGGGGTCATTGAACAAAACGACATCACCTTGACGCCACTGGAAATACCCCACCACATCGACCATGGCAAATGCCATCGAGCCAAGATGCACAGGAATATGAGCAGCCTGTGAAATCAGCTCACCCTGTGCTGTAAACAAGGCGCAGGAAAAGTCTTCACGGTCACGGATATTGGGAGAAATCGCACTGCGTTTGAGAACAGCTCCCATCTCCTCACAAATCGCTGCCAGCCGATGCGAAAACAGACTGAGTTCAACCGCATTCATGTGCGCTCCAGCATCAGGTGCCCATAACTATCGACCCGCATCTGCCACTTCTCAGGCATCCAGAGCGTGGATGTATCCTCCATAATCAAAGCCGGTCCCGTACAGCTGAATTCGGCAGGTAGTTCCTCACGCCTGTAATGCGGCACTGTACCGACGCCATAGACCTCGGAAAAACCGACTGGAAGCGCTTCGCCACGGGTTGAACAAAGCGGAAATCTCAATGACTCCTGCTTTACCACAGCAGTCAATCGGGCTGTCATCAGCTCAATCGGTCGCTGCAATATATGACCGTAGGCTCGACTGTGTGCATGTTCAAAACGCTGTTGTAATTGTTGTTGCACGTTTTCTTCATCATCGTCATACATATCAACCGTAATATGAAAGCCCTGCCCGGCATAACGTATATCCACCCTTCGCTCAAAAGTCAGCGCCAGCCCCTGCATGCTTGCTGCTGCCTCCCGCTCCAGTTCGGCAAACAAATCAAATAATGCGCTCACCGTGACATCGTCATCCAGCAACAAACGCCGTGTCCGGGAAAACTGCCCCTGCTGTCGCCCGGCCAGCATTCCAAGGGCGGAGAAGGCGCCGCTGGCAACCGGAAAAATCACCCTGTCCATACCCAGTTTTTCAGCCAGTGCACAGGCATGCAATCCGCCTGCTCCGCCAAAACAAAGCAGGGAAAACTCAACCGGGTTTATACCTCGCTCAACCGATACCACACGCAATGCACCGGCCATGTGTTCTTCAGCAATACGGACTACAGCCTCAGCTGCCTGCATCCCTGTCAAGCCTATTTCTCTACCAAACTCCTCAAAAACCTGCCTGGCGGCAGCAATATCCAGCGACATACTGCCACCCAGCTTTGCCGTGGCGGGAATGCGGCCGATTAGCAGATTGGCATCGGTGACCGTTGGCAGATCTCCGCCAAGTCCGTAACAGGCTGGCCCCGGCTGAGCCCCGGCTGATTCAGGCCCGACCTGTGGCAAACCGGCAGCGTCGATCCATCCCAGTGAGCCGCCGCCTGCACCAATGGTATGAATATCCAGCATGGCCAGCGCCACAGGAATGCCCGCAACAGATCCTTCTGTCGTCATGGCCGGCGCACCATCCAGCAGTGCCACATCTGTACTGGTACCACCCATATCGAACGTCATCAGTTTTTTTACGCCTGTCTGTTGACCAATCGCCTGAGCTGCAACCAAACCGCCGGCAGGGCCGGACAAGATCAAACGCACAGCCTGCTCTCCTGCTGCTTCGGCACTCATTACGCCACCGGCCGAATGCATGACAAACAGATGTTTGGGTACAAGTTTGCTCTCCAGCCGTCTGAGATAGCGTTGCACCAACGGGCCAACATAGGCATTGAGAAATGTTGTCGCACCGCGTTCATATTCACGATATTCCGGCAATATCTGATGCGACAATGAGGTAAAAACGTCCGGGCAGATTTCCTCCGCCAGAAACTGTTCATGAACAGGATTAAGGAAAGAAAACAACAGACAAACAGCTACAGCATCATAACCGCCCTGCTCAAGCTTCCGGTTCAAAATATCCCCGGCATTCAAATCCACCGGCACCAATTCCTGTCCATCTGCACTCAAACGGCAGGAAATCCCCATACAGTCCTCATGACTGATCCATGCCGCTTCCGGTTCGGGCGTCAGATTATACAATTCAGGCCGGGTTTGCCTGCCAATGATCAACACATCTTCCAAACCGTTATTGGTCACAAACAGTGTACGCACACCTTTGTGCTCGAGGATAGCATTGGTCGCCACTGTCGAACCGTGAACAAGATGAAGTGTTGAAGCATCCAGCCCGAGATAACGCATCCCCTGCTCAATGGCCTGCGATGGATCATCCGGTGTCGATAACACCTTATGAAAGCGTAATACCTGCCCGTCAAAAAGCACAAAGTCAGTAAATGTACCACCCGTATCCACACCCAGAAACATAGCGCGATAATAGCCTTTTCTGATGGATTTGCAGCGTCTGAAACAAAGTGTGATCCGGAACACAGTTTAAGAAATGCCGGCCGTTACCGTTCCAGCACGCAATAAACTTGACGGAGCATTGAATGAAACTACGAATATTTGCCGGCATTACGGTGTTTTTTCTGGGATTTACCGGCACATCTCAGGCAGATGAAACCATTGCCATCAAGGCCGGATTCATGGTGCTTTCACCCTCGGGGGATTTTGGCGCCACCGTAAACAATGTCGGTACCCGAATCGATCTGGAAAAAGACCTGAATTTCGGTAACAGTTCACAACCGGTTGGAGAAATTAACCTTAACCTGGGCGATTCCAGGTTTTCATTTGGTTTCACCCCACTGAGTTTTAGCGGACAGGGTCTACTGACACGAACTGTCAACTTTAACGGCAACACATTCGCCGCCGGCACAACCGCCAGCAGTGAATTCAAAGCCGATCTGTACGATTTAAGCTATACCTATTTTATGATTAATATGGATGATCTGCCATCTCGCTTCCAGCTTGGACTGGAAGCATCGGTCAAAATTTTCAATGTCAAAACGAAATTGTCCGGCGGCGGGCTCAGCACTTCAAAAAATGCCACCCTTGCCATTCCGACGGCAGGCTTGCGCGGCCGTGTGGCGCTGGCTGATTTTATTGGCCTGAGCGGACACTTCAGCTACCTGGGTTATGCAGGCAACTTTTTCACCGATGCAGATGTTCAGCTTGAATTTTCCCCATTACCGTTATTAGGCATCAATGCGGGTTATCGCTATATCAAGGTCAAACTCGATACCAACAACCTTCTGGCGAATGCTACTTTCAAGGGCCCCTTTGTCGGCCTGTTTTTCCGTTTCTGATATTTTCCGAACCGACTAAGGAAGCGCTGATGTGTCAGTGCTTCCGTGCAGCCCACGGACGGGCTGCCAAATCAAACACGCAAGTGCTTGATTTGTAATCAAAAACATAAGGCCGGATCATTGATCCGGCCTTATGTCTGCAACCTGATGATTAGGGTCTGTTCACACTAATTTGGTTGTTGTCACTGCTGCCCCAAATGAGGCCAATCAAGGCGCGAGTGATGAAGTTTGGTGATTCCAAACGAATTACGAGTAACGCTGAGTGGCCTCATTTGGAGCGCAGCCCAAAGGGATTGGCCATTTTTCCGTCCTGCTGCGTTATCGCAAGCTCATGTGCAATAAGCACATATTGCTTGCAAAGCCTTGCAGGAACACAAAAATGGCCGAATCGACGCCATC
>JAUZQH010000017.1 GCA_030951065.1 Mariprofundus sp.
TATGGAAGCTTTCCGTCGATAGCGGTTACGGTGGCTGGATACGGCTTGTGCAGAATGCTAAGTGGCTGGATCAGTTGTTATCCGGATCCATTCAGCTGGATGGAATATTGATGAAAAACCTGCGGATGAATCAGGAGGCGCCTGTGGCCAGATGGCTGCTGGAACAATCAACAGGCATTCGCGCAAAGAAATCCATGCAGGCTCCATGGTTGGAAGACACGATCACACTTCTTGCTTTCAGGGTGTTTGAAGAGGATGTCAGGGTGGAAGTGGCACGCCGACTTTCCGAAAAAGCATGGCGTGATAGAAAACCGGGTTTCGACGGCACCAGTATTTTGGCAACAGCTTCCCGTCATCCGGATGGTATGAACAGATCATCCGGCATATCCAGTGGCGGTGGCTTCCGTGGTGGTCGTCCGGGTAGCAGGCAAAGGGGCGATTCGGAAGCAGCGCTTAACAAAGCATGGAATGACGGCGAACTGATATTGATTCAGCCTGATGTTACCAAAGCATTGCACAGTGGCCGGGCGTTATCGCAGCGGCAGGGTTGCCTCAAGGTGGAGTGGTCGGAATATCTGGCCAAAATTCACGCCCTGCACGGAGGAAATGCCAGCGCTTTTATGGCTAAAATCTTTATGCCCGGTGTGTTGGCACTTATCGGAAACAGAGAGAATCTGTTCCTCGATATGTGTTCGGCATCCGGATGCCTGCTACGCGGATCGGCGCTGGAGCTGGCTGAAACCGGCATCGCTTTGCGTATCAGATTGCGGAGCTGGCTGGAAGAGTCTCTCAGTCGATATGATATTGCTATTGAGGATATTCACATGCCGGCACTGTCGATGTGCATGGGTATGGCCGGGGAGTGGACTTTTGCCGAGCTGACAGATTCGAAACAAGGGGCGTGGCACATTGCTTTTTCGCAGGCAGTGTGCCAGGTAGATGCCGGCGTGTGCCGGGACAGTAATGTCGAACGCTTGTTGCATGCCAGTGATGCAAAGCATGGTGGTAAGCCTGTTGGAAGAGTCAATGTGAGGCCAGTCAAAATGGCGGATGGGCAGGTTGTGCAGATGTTACATAATAGCGGTTTTGCATTAACAGCTCCAGCCAAGAGCGAATTGATCTCGATGCTGGCGAATAAAGCTGAAATTCGTAATTTTCAGCCGAACAAGTATCAGCTACAAGGAGTGCTCGATGGCTACTGTCTGCCTCCCGGGGGCTTGAATTTATTGGTTATTCATCGTCATGGTAATGAAGGCGAGGCACCATGGTTGCTGATGAAAGCGGGCAAGTCCTGTCTGGCCGGTATAAATATGGATATATTTGAACTGCTTGATGATACGCTGGCCTCACAATGTATTATTGAACACGGGTTAAAGCGCTGGCAATGAATATCGAAAATGAGCATTCTGTATTCAATGGCTGGTTGTCAGCCGAAGGTATGCCGATACTGCCTGACAAGCTTGCCGTCGGCTGGTCCGGTGGTGCAGATTCAACAGCACTCTTGCTGGCGTTGAAAACGCATGGCTATCGCGTGCAGGCATGGCATGTGGATCATGGCTGGAGGCATTCGTCTGCGGCTGAAGCGGCACGGCTGGCTGAAAAGGCAGACGGGTGGAAAATCCCGTTCATCAGCGCATGTCTGGGCGGGACTTCTATAAAGAATATGCCCGGGGAGGTGTCTTCGGCGCGTACTTCCGAGGCTGAAGCGCGAAAAGGCCGTTATGCTCAATTTCAGCAATGGAGCAGGGAGAGCGGAATATCGACTCTGTGTCTGGCACACCATCAGGATGATCAGGCTGAAACAGTATGCATGCGCTTGTTACAGGGTGCGGGCCCGGCTGGTTGTCGGGGTATGTGGCGAGAACGACAGATGTACGGTTTGCGTATTGTGCGCCCGTTGCTGCATCTGTCCGGACAGCAGTTGCGGCAGGCACTGATTCTGACCGGCATTGACTGGTTTGAAGACCCGAGCAATGCAGATATGAGTATTTGGCGCAATCGTATCCGGCATCAGTTGTTTCCGGCCATGGTAAAATCCGGGGTATCTCCGGATAATCTCTTCCTTCGCTGGCAACAGCAGGCTTGTCGTGTGGCAGAGCTTCTTGATGAGGCGACTGATGGTTTGTTGAATAGTCTGTCCAGAACAGACCAGAACGGTATTTGCTTGCCCTGGCAAATATGGAAAGATGTTTCCCCGCCTGTCCGGGCGCGACTCTTACAGAAACTCATGGTTCAACTTTTGGGTGAAGGCGTTACGCCGGGGCGCAGGCATATCACACTGATTGAGTCATGGACCGAGAAAAACGGTCGCGGAGGGATTGATTTATCGCGTTGTCGTCTCTACAGAGACTCTGATCGCTTGCATCTACAGCCTGCAACGGCAGGTTTTGCGTGTAAAAACAGGGCAGTTGTTTAAGAAATATCTGGATTTTCAGCGTATTGTGTTAATCTAATATTCATGCAGATAGCGCAGGCTTGTGCGATTTGGCGCTGCTTTTGTCATGTGATATTAATATGAGGATGATTTATTTATGGGTAAAAATTTAGTACTGTGGCTGGTTATCGGCCTGACTATGATGAGTTTGTTCAATATGTTTTCTGCTCCGATGCCGAAAGCGGACAAGATGGCATATTCCACATTTGTCGAGAGAGTGGATCAGGGTATGGTGGAAACAGCTACCATCAAGGGCAACCAGATTGTTGGTCAGTATCGGGATACATCCGGCGAATTGAAAAATTTTGATGTGACGGTGCCAGTGAATGATTCTAGCCTGTCCCAGCGCCTGCTGGATCAGCACGTGGTGGTGAATGTGAAGGAAAAGGAAGAAGTGCCGTTTTTCCTGTCGGTATTGATTTCATGGTTTCCGATGCTGCTGCTGATTGGTGTATGGGTGTTTTTTATGCGTCAGATGCAGGGTGGTGGCAAAGGTGGTGCCATGGGGTTTGGCAAGAGCAAGGCGAAATTGCTCAATCAGGATACTGCGCGCGCTACCTTTGAAGATGTGGCTGGATGTGATGAAGCCAAGCAGGAAGTCACTGAAGTGATTGAATTCCTGCGAGAGCCTTCCAAGTTTACCCGGCTCGGAGGAAAAATTCCCAAAGGGATGTTGCTCGTCGGTCCTCCCGGCACGGGCAAAACCTTGCTGGCCCGTGCTATTGCCGGTGAAGCGGACGTGCCCTTTTTCTCTATTTCCGGTTCCGATTTTGTCGAAATGTTCGTTGGTGTCGGTGCGTCACGTGTGCGCGACATGTTCGAACAGGCAAAAAAACATGCGCCATGCATTATCTTCGTAGATGAAATTGATGCTATGGGACGCCACCGTGGTGCCGGTATTGGTGGCGGCAATGATGAGCGTGAACAGACGTTGAACCAGATGCTGGTGGAAATGGATGGTTTCGAGTCCAACGAAGGCGTCATTCTGGTGGCGGCGACCAATCGCCCGGATGTTCTTGATCCGGCTCTGTTGCGCCCCGGGCGCTTTGATCGACAGGTCGTCGTT
>JAUZQH010000170.1 GCA_030951065.1 Mariprofundus sp.
CTTGTGGCGACGATATCGAAGTATCAGTTCGGCGTGAAGATGATTGATGTGGAAAATCGTATCATCAGTTATTTAAGGAGATGCTGATTAAAGGCACCCTGCCTGTAATCAGTGCTTCCTTAAATCAACGGGGTCAGGTGCGATTGGGTTTCAGAAATCCTGTAACCTCCGTTGCTGCCACAATGCCGATGATAAGCAGGTCAATATTGTTTTATATGGTCAGTAGGAAGAGAGGATTTATTTCACTTGCTATCAGTCTGTAATCTATAAGCTTTGGCTTGTGCAGATATGGATGGATTATATTCATGAATATGCAGCCTGGATTGTAATCATCTCGCTGCTTAGCCTGATTATTGGGTATATTTTAATGCGTATGTTTGTGGTGCGCATTCCAGTGGATTATTTCAGCCATCATAAACGACATACTATATCGGATGAAACCCGTCACCCTGTCGTAGTGCTGATGCTGGCGGGGCTCAAAAATCTACTGGGAATTTTTCTGATACTGGCCGGAATAATCATGCTGTTCACTCCCGGACAGGGTTTGTTAAGTATACTGTTTGGGCTGATGGTGATGAACTATCCCGGTAAATACCGTCTTGAATGCTGGATTATTAACCGGCCGCTGATTATTAACACGATAAACGGTATGCGCAAAAAAAAAGGATATCCGCCATTACAGGCACCCAAATCCAGACCCTCTTGAGGCATTCTGCCTGTAATCAGTCCGCAAATGCAAAAATGCGATTTTGTATTTGCTTACAAATCAAACACGCAAGTGCTTGATTTGGCAGCCCGTCCGTGGGCTGCACGGAAGCACTGACACATCAGCGCTTCCTTAAGCGGGTTCTCCATCCAGCAAAATTTTATCCAGTCGTTTCCCGTGAGCATGGTGAGCATCGCTTAGTGGCAGGCGAACGTAAAATGCGGCTCCTTTCCCCGCCTCGGAGTCCACTCGAATTTCTCCATGATGGGCATCCACAATGCGCTTGCAGATAGCCAGGCCCAACCCTGCCCCCTCGCCTTCTTTACGACAGCGGGCATCATCAGCACGATAAAACCTGTCGAATAAACGCTGCTGCTGTTCCCTGGCAATACCCGGACCTTCATCACGGATACAGATGATTGCCGAACCATCTTTTGCCTGAGCGGTCAGATGAATAGTTGAATTCTCAGGCGCATGTTTGAATGCATTGGATAACAGATTCATCACGGTACGCTCGATTTGACTGGCCTCACCCATAATCTCCAGTCCTTCTTCTATTTGCATATCAAGATTGACATGTTGACTATCAAATAAAATCAGATGCTGTTGGCCCACTTCCTGCAACAGAAGCGAGAGATCAACAGGTGTCTGTACGATTTCAAGTTGGCCGGCATCAGCACGCGCCAGCGTCAGCAGGTCATTCACAATACGTTGAATTCGGTCAATCGTACCCAATTGCTGACGCAGAATATGCTGGTATTCATCTACCGTGCGCGGATGCCGAAGGGCCACCTCAATTTCACCCTTGAGGATGGTCAGTGGCAGGCGAAGTTCGTGCGAAGCATCGGCAGTAAATCGCTTCTGAGCCTGGAAACTGGCTTCAAGATCAGCGAACATTTTGTTCAATACCCGGACCAGAACCTGTATCTCTTTATCAAGCGACTTCGATTTGAGCCGGCGCGTCAGATCACCAGCTGCAACGCCGCGAGCCGTATTGGTAATTTCATGAATCGGATCCAGTGCCCGTTTGGCCATATAGTATCCGGCAGCGGCGCTGATAATAATAGAAATCAGACCGAGAATACCGCCAACGATATACAACAAATTGAATACGGCACGAATATCCGCCGTGTTATGCCCCAGCATCAGCGTGGCTACAATCCTGCCTGCGTTGTGAATCGGATATGCAATGACTCTGACATTGGCTTTGTTGAGTAATGACTCGGTCGAAGCAAAAGAAGGTGCCCCCGAGCGGAAAGCATTCCCGAGTGCACGACTGACATCATTACCGCCTTTATCGATCAGCGATCGATCAGAGCGAAACAAAATGCGTCCGTTAGCGGCGACCAGCTGAATAGCACCCGGGTAATGATCGGCAAAGGTACCCAGATGACCGGACCAGAAATAAAAAGGCGAACTTTCCAGTTCATTGGCCAGCGATGTGGCCTGAGCCATAAGCTGTTCATCCAGCTCATAATAGACCCGGTTTGACAGGACTGTGTACAGCACAACTGCCGCGAACAGTAAAATACCCAGTTCCAGTGAAATATATAGTAGCGCCAACCTTCCGCGAAAAGTGCGGAACATATTGGAACGTACCTTATTGATGATACCTGATGGAAGCAGAGTCAGGATAGTTCTCGGTCGCAGCGGCAGTCAGTCAAGCCGATCAGCTTGGTGGTGAATCGTCGCTGAGAAGATATCCCTGACCGCGCAGGGTGTGCAACAGCGGCGGTTCAAAGCCTTTGTCGATTTTGGAGCGCAGATGGCTGATATAGACGTCAATCACATTACTTTCCGGATCGAAATTCATATCCCAGACGTGTTCGCCGATCAGAGTTCGGGAGAGTACCTTGTCTTTATTGCGCAACAGATATTCGAGCAGGGCATATTCCTTGGTGGTCAGTCGAATGGCTTTATCATTGCGTGTTACCCGCCTGCTGATGGGGTCCAGTTCCAGGTCCGCAATCTTCAGAATCGGTGATTTACTGTCGGATTGTCTGCGCAACAGGGCCCGAACACGAGCCAATAATTCTTCAAAGGCAAAAGGCTTGGCCAGATAATCATCTGCGCCGGCATCCAGACCCCGTACTTTATCTTCGATCGAATCCCGCGCAGTAAGCATCAGCACCGGTGTTGCCACACCGCTGGCACGAAGTTCGCGGCATACGACAATGCCGTTTTTCTTTGGCAGCATCAGATCGAGAATGATTAGATCGTAGTCATTGATTTCGGCCAAAAATTCACC
>JAUZQH010000171.1 GCA_030951065.1 Mariprofundus sp.
ACCTGTCGCCTGTCAGGCGTTTTGTTTCGACCGCTGCTCTTTCCTGGCTCGAATACGTGCTTTTTTATCATCCACAGCATGTGCATCCCGGGGCTTGCGTGGCAGGGAACGATAAATCTCCACCCTGTCACCATCCCGCAAGACCTGATCACCCTTGACCAGTTTGGCAAAAACACCCAGCTTGTTCACAGACAAATCGATTTCCGGGTGTTTGTCACGCATGCCACTCATATGTACAGCTTCCTCGGCTGTCGTTCCTTCGGCGACATCCAGTTCCTCAAGAAACTGCTCATTTGGCAACGCATAAACCACGCTTATATGCATGATGATCCCCTCAATGCCAGCGCCCGCTGTTCAAAAGACTGCACCATGGATTTGCAGGCAGTTGCAAAAATCGGACTGGCAACCATATCGAGCATCATACTGCGAAATTCAAATTCAATTGAGAAATGAACAGAGCAACGATCTGGCCCGATGGCTTCAAATGTCCACACGCTTTCCAGAAAACGAAACGGCCCTTCCAGCAACCGGACTTCAATAAGCTTATTGGTGATAAAGCGATCGACAGTTTGGAAACTGTGCCGCGACCCGGCCAGATCAGCGACCAGTTCCGCACGGAGCTCCCCGGCTTGCTGGTGTAAAACCGTCGCATCTGCCACCCAAGGTAAAAAAGCCGGATAGGCTTCGATATCCATCACAATATCAAACATGTCCGAGGCCGGACAAGCTATCTCACGCGTTTCTTCAAAACTGCGCATTCAGGACTTATACGGGTTTTTACCAGCCGTAAACGAAAAACGGACAGGTACACCGGTCAAATCAAAACTTGTCCGGAACGACTGCTCCAGATAACGCTTATAACTGGTTTTCAGGCCCTTGGGACGATTGCAGAAAATCTTGATGGAGGGCGGACGGGTGGAAATCTGGGAAGCATATTTTAATCGCACAACCGCACCATGATCACTGGGAGGATGTTGAGCTTGCTGTACATCTGCCAACCAGCGATTGAGCGCTCCTGTTGTTAACTCGAAGCTGTTGCGGCGAGCCGCCTTGACCGCTTCATCAAGCAACCGTTTTATGCCCTTGCCGCTTTTGGCTGTAATACGAAAGACAGGGATATCAGACATGCCCCGCATCCTGAAATCAAGGCGTTCAGCATAATATTTCCATTGATCTTCATTGAGCAAGTCCAGTTTATTGACAGCAACAATCAGCGCACAACCCTCGTCCAGAGCCAGTTGCATCAGGCGCATATCCTGCTCAACAATACCTTCGCCACCGTCAAGCAGCATGACCGCCACATCAGAACGCCGGAATGCCTGTACAGCTTTCACGCGCGCAACGAATTCAATGATATCATTGATACGGCCATGCTTACGCTGGCCGGCAGTATCCACCAGGCGGATAAATCCGTCTTTGTATGGCATGCTGCTATCAATGGCATCGCGGGTAGTACCGGCAATATCACTGACCACCATACGTTGTTTTCTTAACCATGCATTGATAAGCGTGGATTTGCCGACATTCGGCCGGCCAATCACAGCAACCGATGCAATAGCCTGCTGTGCGTCCTCAATCGGTTCGTCAGTCTGCTCCGGAATCAGATTTTCCAGGGTAGCAATAAAATCACGTACGCCCTCACCATGGGCCGCGGAAACAGCTATCGGATCACCCAGGCCCAGGCTGAAAAACTCTATCTCGCTACCCGGCTTCTCTGCCTTGTTGGCCACAAGCAGCAGTGGAATGTGATGTTTGCGTAATTTGTCAGCGATGACAGCATCTATCGGTGTAGCTCCGGCCTGTGCATCAACCACAAACAGTACAACATCGGCAATTTCCAGGGCAGCTTCCACCTGTAAATCAATAGCCGGCTGCATGACATCGTGGGTACCCTCACCAATACCACCGGTATCGACCAGCACCACATCCCGTTCGCCAAGTCGGCACTCGTTTTCCAGCCGGTCTACGGTGACGCCGGGACGGTCTCCGACAATAGCTTTGCGTTTGCCAACAATGCGATTAAACAGGGTCGATTTGCCAACATTGGGGCGACCGACAATAGCAATAACCGGCAATCTTGAGACGTGATGATGATTTATTGATTCTGACAAGGAGGATTCCTGAAAACAGCCACTATGGATTCAGCGCAGCATATAAAGCGTGCCGAGATTGTTGCGCACCAGAACACCGCCACTGGCAGCAACCGGAGCACGATCAATGCGACCATCCAGTTTTATACTGGCCAGTACGGTTCCGCTCAGATTCAGGCGAAACACATGCGCCTGATCATCGGCAACCCACAAACTGCCCTTCCACAATACAGGCCCGGTCAATGCACCATCAGAGACGTGCTTCTTCCACAGCGTTTCTGCGCCGGATGTCTCCAGTGCTCGCACGGCACCTGTGGCATCTGCGATAAATACAGTGTTGCCAATTAACAGCGGTTTTGATTTCAGGGACAGATTACGGGTACTGAGTGTACTACCATCCTGCAAAGACAGAAATGTGAGGTCACCCTGGTAAATAGAAATGATGATCATATCTTCGCCCCGACCGGATTGAGCGGCCGGCACAATAAGCGGTGTTGCCGTTGGTATTTTTATTTCACTCATCACTGCAGCATTATTGCTGAGCAGCAGTTGCCTTTTCCACAAAAAATTGCCGTTTTCAGCGTTCAATGCAACCACATCGCCATTGCTGAACACAGCATAAATATGATGCTTGTATATGACCGGCGATGGATTCAAATGAATTCCAAGGCCGCCCAGCAGACCGGAGGAATAACTCCAAACTTTTTTCCCGTCCCCGGTAAATCGGTAAATCTGATTATTTGATGCCTGAATAACAAAACCGTCACCTGCAGCAACGGGTCGACTGATCAGCGCAGCGGAAAGCTGCTTCTGCCAAACGATACGATGATTGTCGATATCCAGCCCATACAGAATACCTCCCACATCACCGATAACAACCAGCCCGTTCGGCAGCCTCAGTGCACCGGATTCAGAAGCATGTTCTAGCCCAATCCTGTCCATTTCACTGCCATCATTGGCCCGATAGATACGAACGCGCCGGTCCTGACCTCCGGCAACCACAAGTTCTTTCTGATTGCTCATCATAACAGCCGGCAAACTGAAGCCGGGCGGTGAAGCGGGTTTCCGCTGATCAACATCATTACGCCACAGCACTGATATATGCCCTGTTGGAGAGGCCGGAGCGACAACAGCCTTATCCTCCGTATGTTGGACCGGGCTATCCGCCCACATCCCCGCAACAGTCGAACAGCCGGACAAAACCAGCAGCCCCGACAGCAGGGATATAAAACCGAGCCGTAATGACAGTGAACAATGTTTCAACATCAGGATGTTTTCAGGGCCATCAATGTTTCAATCCTGGTTTTCAAAGCATCATCCTGCGAGACAGCATCCAGTGCTTTTTGCAAATGTTTTTCTTTTTCCGCAGCATCGGAGCTCGCCATGGCCATCAAATAATGGCGCAACTGTTGATACTGATCACCAACCGTATGCTCCAGCAGTGCATTGGCAGCAGTTTTATCACCCTGCTCGATCTTCAGCTCAGCCAAATCCAGGCGAGCCTGCCAAACCCATTCCTTCATGGCTTTCGGATGATCAATAAGAGCCTGCAGGTGCGCTTCGGCATGAGCCGGATCCAGACGTGCCATCTGCATTTGGGCCAGAGCACTATAGCTGCTTGATGCAAACTGTGTGACCACACTTTGCATCAGAGCCTGTTGCTTGCCCGCATCCTGTTCATTCACAGCCTGCTGATACAAAGTAGCCGCTGCTGCACGTTGAGATTTATTGTGCTGCTGCCACAAGCCTCCCGCAATCAGCATAACAACCAGTGCAATGACTGCCGCAATAATCTGTTTCTGGTTGTTCTGTGCCCAATGCGTCCACTGGGCAGAACGCATATCACGTTTGAGTTCATCCAATTCGCCCTGAGACGGGGTGCTTCCCTCAGGCATTACCGAACCCTTCACAGGTACTTTGTCATTCATCTTGTTATCCTCAGTGATTCAATTTATTCATCATCATTGTACAAAATCCGCCGCAGCCTAAACAATCTCACTGTGCTTGCAATTTATCCTGACTTCTTATCATCAAAGCGCCTTTCCAGCACAATGGAAACCACGCTCTTGACCAATGCAGCCATCGGGATCGCTATAATCACACCCATAATACCCCACAGGCTTCCAAACACGAGAATTGCAACAATAATTGCGATCGGATGCAAATTGACAATCTCTGAAAACAGCCAGGGCACAACCACATTGGCATCGACGGCCTGTACAATCGCATAGGCCAATACACTGTATGCCATCGTATCCGTCCAGCCCCATTGGAAAAATGACAGCAGGATCACGGGAAACGTGACCACTGCAGCACCTACAAACGGAATCCATACTGAAATACCGGTCAACACTCCCAGCAACAGTGCGTATTCATGCCCCATCCACCAGTACACCAGCCACATGGCAATACCAACCAATAAAGCTTCCCAGAATTTGCCGCGAATATAGTTACCAATCTGCGTATCCAGTTCATTCCATACGCGATGCAGCAACGCACGCTCTCTGGGTAAAAACTGTTGTCCCCAGCTGATGATAACTTCCTTATCCTTGAGAAAAAAGAATACCATCACCGGCACCAGTACAGCATAGACAAGCAGCGTGATCATACCCGGTATCGAAGCAATGGAAAAAGTCAGCAATGCTCCGCCCCACTCCTGCAGTTTCACTGCCATAGCAGCAATGATTTTCTGAAGATAACTCGGATTGATCCATTCAGCATGACTGGTCTGCAACTGTTGCAGCATATCCCGAATTGACTGCACATATTGCGGTGCATGCGAAACCAGACGACCAACCTGCTCGGTGAGCAGCGGCAGGACGGCTAACAATGTGAATAACAGCAACAACATGGCTCCGCCACCGGTGACGATAATAGCCAGCATGCGGGGAAACTTACAGCGTATCAGCAGATCAACAATACCATCAAGTACATAGGCCAGCGCAATTCCCAGCAACACAGGGGCAAGAATCGGCCCGATTAAAACAAGCAGAATAAAAATAACCAGCAATGACGAAAACAACATCACCAGTTCGGTGTCTGCCAGCCGCTTTTGTAACCATTCGGCTATGATGGACATGATTCCTTAACCGTACTGTTGCTGCAGCGCCGTGTAGCACCAAGCCCGACCAGCACAACCATTGCCAATGATGAAAACAGATGGAGCAATGCGCTGATACCGTGCCATATGCCGAACAGTTTGCGCTGCGAATCGTCACTCGCTAGCTGATCCATGGAGCCGATCTGCGTTTTGAGATCTGCAATGACAGGGGAAACACCATACTCATTACCTGCAATGAACAATATAACCAGCAATAATAACGACCACCGAAGCTTGCCCACAGATATATCTGACTTCTGCATTCTTAACCAGAATACCGAAACTGCCGCAGCCAGAAAAAGAAACCCCATATTAGCCAGGTGAAAAACACTGCCCGCCAATGAACCGGCCAGTGAAATACTGCCTGCTTTGGCAAACAGCACAGGCGCAACCACATAGCCGGGCACCACCAATAAGCCCAGCATCAGGGCCAGACACAAACGTATGGCACCGATACGGATGCAATCAACACTCATCCCCTGACTTCTCAATCGACGCATTACACCGGACACACTTCGCACAAGAAACTTGAGGAGCACAGCTCGAATGCACGACAAACTGCCGTAGCCATCTTATACATATTCAATGGACTGGATTTCGTACTCACGCTCTCCGCCCGGTGCGAGGACAACAGCAATATCTCCCTCTTCCTTACCGATCAGGGCACGTGCAATCGGTGAAGTGATCGAAATTTTACCAGCTTCGATATCCGCTTCATCCACACCGACAATCTGATACGTGATTTCTGTACCTTCATCCAGATCGATCAATTCTACCGTCGCGCCGAAAACAATCTTTTCAGCTGTAATCGTAGCCGGATCAATGATATGAGCACGAGCCAGCTTGTCTTCGATATCTTTCACACGCGCTTCGTTCATGCCCTGCTCTTCCTTGGCCGAATGGTATTCAGCATTTTCGGACAAATCGCCATGCGCACGCGCTTCTTCAATTGCAGCTACAATCTGATGCCGTTTCTCACCCTTAAGGTAATTCAGGGTATCTTTTAATGTTTCGGCTCCCTGTCTGGTCATTGGTACACGTTCCATAGTTATGTCTGATTCCTCATGTCTTTTAAATTATGATATTCCTGAATGCTTTTAACCATGGTCACATCCGAATGCCCGGCAATCGCATGCGCTGCCGCCAGACCACCGGCCATCGTCGTATAATAGGCAATACCGCGATCCAGTGTTGCCTGTCGAATTGATTTGGAGTCCTTGATGGCTTGCTCACCCTCAGTCGTATTAATAATCAGATCGACTTCATCATTCAGCAAACGGTCAACAATATGCGGCCGCACACCTTCAATCACCTTGGCAACGCTTTCAGCTTCCAGCCCCGCCCCGACCAGTGCCCTGTGTGTGCCGCTGGTTGCCAGCAGTTTAAAACCGGCACCGGCCAGCACCCGGCCAACCTCGATAGCTTCCGATTTATCTGCCTCACGCACTGAAATAAATGCAGTGCCGGATTCCGGTAACAGAACACCTACGCCCAGCTGGGCTTTGGAAAAAGCCGCTGTAAAGCAGCCTGCAATGCCCATCACTTCGCCGGTTGATTTCATTTCCGGACTCAATAGCGGGTCAACCCCGCGGAATTTCACAAACGGGAACACGGCTTCTTTCACCGCGCGGAAATCGGTTGGCTGAGGAATATCATCAATACCCAGCTCATCCAGTGTCTGCCCTGCCATAATCCTCGCTGCAATTTTCGCCAGCGGTTTACCTGTCGCTTTGGAAACAAATGGAACAGTGCGGCTGGCACGCGGATTCACTTCCAGCACATAGAGCGTTTCGCCCTGCAAGGCAAACTGGATATTCAATAATCCTTTCACATTCAGTGCCAGTCCCAATGCTTCGGTATGCCGGCGCACTTCGGCAATCATTGTATCAGAAATCGAATGCGGTGGCAGACAACAGGCCGAATCGCCCGAATGTACACCGGCTTCTTCGATATGCTCCATAATGCCACCGATGACCACCCGTTTACCATCAGCCAGTGCATCCACATCCAGCTCGATCGCACGATTCAGAAAACGATCCAGCAGCACCGGATGATCGGGTGATGCCTGTACCGCTTCGGTCATATAGCGCAACAGACCTTTTTCATTGTGAACGATCTGCATGGCACGGCCACCCAGCACATAGGAAGGGCGTACCACTACCGGATAACCAATCTCTGCCGCCACCGCAACCGCTTCCTCAGTCGATCTTGCGGTACCGTTTTCAGGTTGCAACAGATTCAACTCATGTAATAACTGTTGAAAACGTTCACGATCTTCAGCCAGGTCAATCATATCCGGGCTGGTACCGATAATTGGCACACCGGCAGCTTCCAGTGATTCGGCCAGTTTCAGCGGAGTCTGCCCGCCAAACTGCACAATCACCCCGTCCGGCTGTTCCACATCCACAATAGCCATCACATCTTCATAGGTGAGCGGCTCAAAATAAAGACGATCCGAGGTGTCATAATCGGTCGAAACTGTTTCCGGATTACAGTTCACCATAATGGTTTCGTAACCATCTTCGGAAAGCGCAAAAGCCGCATGCACGCAGCAGTAATCAAATTCGATACCCTGGCCGATGCGATTGGGACCACCGCCCAGCACCATGATTTTCTTCTTATCGGAAGGTCTGGCTTCACATTCCTGTTCATAAGCAGAATAGAGATAAGGCGTGTGCGCTTCAAACTCGGCAGCACAGGTATCCACACGTTTAAAGACCGGATTGACTCCTGCAGCCTGCCGCGTCTGACGAACCGTCAGCTCATCACAGTCCAGCAATGCTGCCAACCGTGAATCGGAAAGCCCTTCGCGCTTGGCCTGTTTCCACTCGACAGCACTCAGTGAATCCACGTCACGACCCGACAGTGATCTTTCCAGCTCGATGACAACTGCAATCTCGCGGACAAACCACGGATCAATGCGCGTCACATCAAAGACTCGTGCTTCCGTCCAGCCGATGCGCAAAGCCTCACCCAGCCACCACAAACGTTCTGCGCCTGGAACAGCCAGTTTTTCCTGCAGAAAACGGTCTGCATCTTCATCATCAGGGATGGATTTATCAAAACCGCAGGAGCCTGTTTCCAAACCGCGCATGGCCTTGCCCAGACTTTCGGTAAAGCTGCGACCAATGGCCATCACTTCCCCGACCGATTTCATCTGGGTGGTTAAACGGCAATCCGCACCCGGGAACTTTTCAAAGGCAAACCTCGGCAGCTTGGTCACCACATAATCAATGGTAGGTTCGAATGCCGCCGATGTTTCACCGGTAATATCGTTACGAATTTCATCCAGTGTATAACCCACTGCCAGTTTGGCAGCAATTTTGGCGATCGGGAAACCTGTCGCTTTGGAAGCCAGCGCCGAAGATCGCGACACGCGCGGATTCATTTCAATGATAATCAACCGGCCATCAACCGGATTCACTGCAAACTGCACATTGGAACCACCGGTCTCCACACCGATTTCGCGCAAAATCGCAATGGAAGCATCGCGCATGCGCTGATATTCCTTGTCGGTCAGTGTCTGGGCAGGTGCGACAGTAATCGAATCACCGGTGTGTACGCCCATCGGATCAAGATTTTCGATCGAGCAGATGATGACACAGTTATCGGCCCGATCACGCATCACTTCCATCTCAAACTCTTTCCACCCGATGATGGATTCCTCGACCAGAATCTCATCTGTCGGCGAAGCATCCAGTCCCGATGCGGCAATCTGTTCGAATTCGTCCCGATTATAGGCAATTCCGCCGCCGGAACCACCGAGTGTGAACGACGGACGAATAATAATCGGATAACCGATATCGGCAGCCAGATCACGCGCCTCATCCATCGAATGGGCAAAACCGCCACGCGCCATTTCCAGACCAAGATGATCCATGGCTTTTTTGAAGCGTTCGCGATCTTCTGCCTTGTCAATAGCATCGGGCTGCGCACCAATCAAATGCACGCCGAATTTTTCCAGTATGCCATGCTTGTTCAGGGAAAGAGCACAGTTCAGCGCCGTCTGACCGCCCATGGTCGGCAAAATGGCATCCGGCCGTTCTTTTTCGATAATTTTTGCCACCACTTCCCAGGTCACCGGTTCGATATACGTGGCATCGGCAAATTCGGGATCAGTCATGATCGTGGCAGGATTGGAGTTCACCAGAATCACCCGGAACCCCTCTTCTTTCAGGGCCTTACAGGCCTGAACGCCGGAATAATCAAATTCACAGGCCTGGCCAATCACAATGGGACCTGCGCCTAAAATCATAATGGATTGAATATCAGTTCGACATGGCATGCGCTTGATTCAACTCCTTGAACGGAAAAGTCCGTATCCGGACACAGAAAACGGGTAAGCTCATGACTCACCCGCCCGGTTCGGCAACACTAGCGCGGCTGCCTCCTCTGGAAAAGGTACAAATCACCGCAATGCATTAATTCGGACGCTCTGAACTACATTTATTCAAAATGCAGCGATACAAATAAAGGATACTCTGACTTTTTCAGAGTCTCCGCTTATCCCATGGACGGCCTGCGCGAAATCGCCGGATAAATCAGCGCGTCCTTATGCAGAACAGAATAATCTTTGTGGAAAAGATAAAACAAGATTCCGGAAAAGTTCATCTGCCGGGGAGACTATTCGTATCCCAACCGGCCTGTCTTGCTCTCTCAATATCATCGGGGAAATCGACATCAAACCCGATTCCCAGTTGTTCCACAGTCAGGCCCTGATGCTGAATGTTCTCAATCGTCTTGCGCAACACCTGACCGGAAGACCAGACAACACCGGCAAAGATAGACAACGGACGACTCATCGCCACAAGGTCGTAACCGCCGTCCTCAACCGGGCCGAGTACCACGTCGGCATATTTCAGCGCATCTACCGCTGCAAGAAGGCGTGATTCCGACATATGCGGCGAATCCGTACCCAGCAATAACACCGCGCTGGCAGCATCGGCAAATGCCCATTCAATCTGTCGGATCATTCGATCACCCAGATCGCCTGCAGCCTGAATCGTCACAGGTAAAGCAAATCCGGTAAAAAAATCATGTGTCGGGTCATCAGCAGCTATCACCACATCGCTGAACAAACGTTTTGCACGTTCAATCACAGTAGTAGCCATGGCCGCGTGCCATTCGGCGGCCTGCACTGCTGAATAGCGCGACATCAAACGTGTTTTTACGCCGCCGGGAACAGGTGCCTTGCACATCACAATGACCCGGATACCGTCTATTCCCATCAGCGCACCTGCCGATACATCTGCGCCAGTGTTTCAGGCGATACCCCAAACCAGTAGAGAAAGCGCAGCTTCCACATCAGCCATACAGTAGCCATAATGCCATGCTGTTCCCAACGCCTGCTGCTGGTAACCACTCGCTCACGCAAACAGGCTATTCTGCCATGCCGCTTTAGTCGTTTTGAAAATTCCACATCCTCCATCAGGGCCTGCTCGGGAAAACCACCCATGGCTTCAAACACCGAGCGACGCACAAACTGGCACTGATCTCCTGTACTGATGCCGGTCAGACGGGAGCGCATATTGATCAACCACTCGATTATACGAAAGGCGATATTATTTCCGGATAGACGCACATCAAACCACCCACCGACATAAGAATCGTCTTCCATCGTTTCACGTACAGCTAATATATCACTATAACTAACCATCGTATCAGCGTGAATAAAAATAAGAATATCGCTAATACAATCTTCTGCGCCGGTATTCATCTGGGTTGCCCTTCCGGACTCGGATTGCAACCACCGAACCCCGGAATGCGCTAGCAGGCGGCGGCTCTCATCACAGGAGCCGCCATCCACAAATATCAATTCATCCGCACCAACAGCCTGCAATCGTTCGATCAATTCCGCTAACACAGATGCCTCATTGAAAACAGGTATAATGATGGCAATGGACGATTTACGCTTCATAACAGGTTATGCCGAATACGGGATTTATGCTGTAACTACAATAGGCACCCAGCCACTACCCGACTGTCGAAAATTCGTCATCTGCCCGCGCCATACCCGTCCGGCCAGGGCAATCAGCTTCTCGCCATGCATGTACAGACGTATATCCAGTTTCATCCGGTGTTTTTCTCCATTGGGCCCCTCAACATCCACCTCGGAAGCCGGAACCATCCGTTGCACAATCGTATCCGCAATATCCAGTGTATTATAGCGTTTGCGACTCATGGCCTTGCCCAACAGAACACCCTTGCCGCCATGTCGGGCAGCAGGTTTGAAGACCCATTGTTTGCGATCTGACCATGCCTTGTCCGCATCCAGTTCGGACAACTGATGGGTTTCAGGCGTTACCGAACGAATCTGTTCCGCTACGTCCTGATCCACACATTGTTCGAGCAAGCCTTCCCGCCACCAGTCCACCATACGCGATTTATCCCCGATCAGGGCATAGCTGCGAGGATGCGGGTTAATCGCCACCAGACCCTGTTCACAGGCTTGCCGGATATGAGCCACATCGACACCCTCAAGATAGAAATCGGTATGCCTGTTATAGATGACATCAACCCGAACACCATCATAAACCAGCCCATCACCCCTTAACTGCAACTGCTCAGGGCTAATCACAAATACCTGCCGTCCGTCGTTTCTTAACAATTCGGCATACGCCAGCATCTCCGGATACATGAACTGTCCGGTAACATTTTCATCCATAATGGCAATCGTCGTCCACTCGGCGCGAAACATTTCAACCAGCCGTTGCCCGAGATGATCCTGAAATTCATCCAAATCGGGTTGCGGCATCCAGCGCCCCTCACCGATATACAAACCACCGGCATTGTTATTGATTTCTATCAATTTGGGTCCGTCCGGAGTCAGATGAAAATCAAAACCCATCAGTACGCTCGGCCACGCAGACTGAATTTGTGCCGCCTGCGGTAAAATTCCGGAAAGCCGCGAAAGATAAGCGGCATTATCCTTGAGTCGAAATACCGCGCGTGAAAAGTTTAACATGGTATCAAATTCAGAACGGAAAACCGATACGGGGATTTCGCTGGCCAGTGAAGTTGTCATAGCCGAATACTATCGGAAAACCGAACATTTCGCCCAATCAAATCATTCGCATTGCCAAACCAATCCTGTTCAGATTCTGGATGGGGCACCTGGTCGCCGTGAAATAACGAGAAAAAAACAGCAACAACTTGACAGCGGAAAGGCAGATGACAATGCTTCGCGCCGTCTTTCAATACGCTTCATGAATAAGCTGACGTCGTGCGTGATCGCCGGTTAATCAATTGAATGAAAGACTAATACTGATATCCTGGTGAATACCTTGCATGCCGGAGTGGTGGAATTGGTAGACACGCTGGATTCAAAATCCAGTGGCTTCACGGCCGTGCCGGTTCGAGTCCGGCCTCCGGTACCAACAAGAAAGAGGGGGAGTAACTTAAATGTCACTCCCCCTCTTTCGCGTTAGGTCTGTGCCTTGATGAATAATAACCCTGACTTCATATCACGCACTTGTTCGCATTACGCTTCTGTAACACAAATCCTGACAGCCAGCGTACTACAAAACTCCACGTTTGAGGCCGCCCGCTCAATTTAGCTTTGCCTTCGAGCCTTTGCGCTCTAAGATAGGACATGATGAGCAAAAAGCCTTCGATAAAACAGCAGCTGAGTCATATGCTGGAAATGGATGTGGCGGATATCGCCAGCCTGCCGGCGCTATATCGCCATGGTACGCACCTGCTGCGCTTTTCCTATCGGGTTATTGAACGATTTATTGCGGATAAATGTATTCAGCGCGCCTCGGCACTGGCCTATGCCTCCCTGCTGGCCATTGTACCGATGGTGGCGCTCGGTTTTTCGGTATTTACCAGTTTTCAGGCTTTTGATGCTTTTGCAGGCAGTGCCCGTGATACCCTGCTGCAATACCTGTTACCAACCAGCCAGCAGGTCGTACAGGACTATCTGGGTTCTGTTGCCGATAAAACAACCGCACTGTCCGTATTTGGTGTGATCGGCCTGCTGTTTACTGCCACTGCCCTGCTAAATACCATTGAAGAGGCTTTCAACGATATATGGCGTATCACACGCACCCGAACCTGGTTATCCAAATTCATCACATTCTGGGCAACACTGACGCTGGCTCCGATTCTGATTGGCGCCTCCATCACCATTACCTCATACTTTACAGCGCTACCGATCATCAGACAGGTCGCTGAAGGCGCCACGTATATTAGCCAGACACCCTTTCTGGTACCCTGGCTGATGTCATCACTGGCTATGGCAACCTTGTACACTGTACTGCCCAACACGTCGGTACCCTTTCGTTATGCAGCCATTGGCGGCCTGGTTGCCGGTGCATTATTTGAATGGGCCAAGTTCGGCTTTGCCTTTTATGTCACCGAGGTGGCCAATTATGAAAAATTATATGGTGCTCTTTCCACCCTGCCGATTTTCCTGATCTGGCTCTATCTGATCTGGGTGATTGTACTGATCGGGTCAGAAGTCGCCTTCTGCCTGCAGCACCCCGAGCAATCGCATCGCAGACACAGTTCATTTCTCAAACCCGGTGTGCAGCAATTTTACGCCCACCTTATTCTGCTGCGTGCCGCACAATGTGTGAACAAGGGGAAAACACTGACCATGCACGATTTAATCGAGGAAACCGATATTCCCGATAATATCATGCAGGAGTGGCTGGATCGCTTATGCGCACTTGGACTGCTGCGCCTGACCCAGAATCAGAATGGGCAAGCCGCATGGCTGCCGGCTTTTGATGCCAGCAGCATGACACTGAACGAAATTCACCATCGCCTGAATAACGACCCGATGAAAGTACCACATCACTGGCAGGAAACACCATTGGGACGTCAGTTGCTTGGCCTGTATTACCGCATGGAACGCGAACAGGGCAAGATACTCTCCACCATCAGCGTGCGTGAAATGCTTGAGAAAGAGAATGAAGAAACAAGTGCAAGAGACGAATTATTAAAGGATTATGATAAGTGAAACAAGCTCGTTTAATGATTGCCGCATCAGAAAATGATGCGGATATGCTTTATATCAGCAAAATGTTTGTGCCTGATGCATTCATTGCCATACAACTGAACGGAAACTGGCACGGGTTATTATCACCACTCGAAGTGGATCGCGCCCGCAAGCATTCCGGGTTTGATGAAGTGCATCTTGATTCCCCATGGCGACAGGCGGCGGAAAATATATCAAGAACCGGATTGGCTGCTGTCGCTGCAGCATTTCTGGAAGCCCGTAACATTAACCGAATTCTCGTGCCGGCCCATTTTCCTCTCGGATTTGCTGAACAACTGCGCAGCTGGGGCTTTGAAGTCAGACCGGCAGAAGGTGCTTTTTTCCCTGCAAGGGCAATCAAGAATGATTATGAAATTCGCTGTCTGTCACAGGCTGAACAACTGACCAGAAGAGCCATGCGGCAGGCCGAGCATTATCTGGCTGCATGCAATATCGGCAATAATGATATCCTGCGCGATGCTGAATCCGGTAAAAGAGTGAAATCAGCCGATGTGCGGCGTGCCATTGAAACGTTTCTGATCAGTAACGGTGCTATGCCGGCTCACACCATTGTTGCATGTGGCAAGGAAGGTGCTGACCCGCACAACATCGGCCATGGTTACATCCGTGCCCACCAAAGTATTATCATTGATATTTTCCCGCGGGTTCTTTCAACCGGCTACTGGGGTGATATGACCCGAACCTATGTCAAAGGTAATGCCAGTCCCGAACTCAAAAAACTCTATCAAACCGTTCGTGAAGGTCAGGATATCGGTCTGTCGATGGTCGCGAACGGTGTGGACGGCATGCAAATCCACAAGGCTATCACTACTCATTTTGACCGGCAGGGTTATCCGACAAAAATGGTGCGTGGCAAACAGACCGGTTTTTTCCACGGTACCGGCCATGGAGTCGGCCTGGAAATCCATGAGGCCCCGCGCATTTCGACAAAAAGTTATATTTTACAGGCAGGTCAGGTCGTAACGGTTGAACCCGGTCTCTACTATCCGGGGCTGGGTGGTGTGCGCATTGAGGATATGGTGGTGGTTCGTGATGGTGGTTGCGACAACCTCACCCGTCATAAACGACAACCGGAAATTCCGTAATATTGGATCATACATAAAAAGAGGGTGGAAGGTTATGCTTCCACCCTCTTTTCCAGAGCACCTCCAAATCAAGGAGGAGGAGAGAAAATAGAGATACTCCGAACCATATCACCCGCCGCCGGCAAGTTTTTCGCGACTATTGAAATTGTTACAAATTAATAGAAAAAATATTTTGCACTGATGGTCAACATGCTGGATTCAAGACCTTTGAAATTGGTATTGATTGCCGTGGCGTTGGTCTTGGGTTTGCTCAGCATATGTGAATATTCAGCACCAATGGCATAGCTGTCGGCCAGACGGTATTGCATACCCAGACCATAAGCGTAACCGGTACGGGTTTTTTTCTGGGTCGGGAATGCTCCCTGGCTGTAGCTGGCACGCAAGGTTGCAACACCCAACAGGGCATAACCCATCCACTGCTCGCTAAAATCATATTTCGGCTTGAGATACGCGGCCGCAAAATAATCTATTCCGGTTTTAGGCTGCAGTGTCAGTTCTTCACCCGTTTTTCCGCTCGCACCAATGCGCACTTCCGCACCAAGATATTCAGAGAAATCATCCCCCAGTTGCAAGTAACCGCCAAACACAGCTTTTTTAGTCACACCGGTACCCAGGTTGAATGCACCAAGGCCGACGCCCACATAAGGATCCGAGGCTTGTGCCGCGCTTGCAAAACCGAGCATCATGCATAATGCCGCAGCAGTTTTTACAGTTTTATTCATTATTTAAAGCTCCTTCAGAATTGTTCTGCCGCGCACCCTAGTCGCGAACCTTAACTGAAGCTGAACGCATGCAGGGCATACTGATACTCACCTTAAAACCGTGCAGTGCAGTGGAGCGGGAGAGCTCAATCCGACCATTGTAGGCCGATACCAGATCGTTAACGATGGCCAGCCCCAACCCATGTCCATCTTTACTTTCATCCGCACGAGACCCACGGTGTAACAGATCGGCATGAACTGCTTCCTGCTGCCCCGGACCATCATCTTCGACACTGATAAGCAACATGTTTTGCTCGCTGTGCATACTGCACAATAAGCTGGAGCGTGCCCATTTACATCCGTTTTCGAGCAGGTTTCCCATAATCTCCAGCATATCTTCACGATCCGCCCCGATATTCAAACCTTCGTCCAGCTGCAGTGTAATACTGATATGGGGGAAAGCGTGTTTAAGCATCCGGCACATCTCATGCAGGTCTTGCTCCGGATGCTTCCACTGTCCACCCGGCATTGGACCTGCTGCTCTGGCACGGGCCAGTTCGTTATCGATACGCTGATTGATCAACTGCAACTGAGCGATCAGCTCATCCTTCTGCGTCTCGAGCTGTTGGCGCTGGGCCATCTGCAGGACCACGGCAAGCGGGGTTTTCAAGCTATGTGCCAAATCACCGAGTGCATGCCGCGACCGCTGCAGGCGTTTACGCATCAGCTGGACCAGATGGTTGATTTCATCCACCAGCGGTATGATCTCTTCCGGTACGGGTGCAGTGATTTGTTCCAGTTCACCACCATCGAGCTGTTTCAGCTGGCGGCTTATGCGCTGTAGCGGTTTCAGACCATGATTGATCAGCCACCCCTGCAGCACCATCAGTGCCAGCACGGTCGCCGCAGCAAAGAGCAGCAGGTGGCGCTGGAAAGCCCGGGTTGAGGCTTCTATCGGCGAGATATCCTCGGCCACCCGGATTTCCAGCTGCTGGCCGTGTAATTCAACCTGCTGCGACAATACCAGCAACAATTGCCCTTTGGGACCGGGCACATCCCGCATCAGCGTTTGAGTGGAGGCTGGTAGCTGTTCATCCCACAGGGAGCGGGAACGCAGGCTTTGATCAGCCAGATCAATCTGAAAATAGTGCCCCGAAAATGCCCGTCGATAGATACTTGGTACCAGCTGCTCGTCAACAACGGCAGCAGCAGGTGGATTCCATTGCAGTGCCGATAACAGCTGCTCCTGATCATGTTGCAAGCGCGAAACCAGATTGGATTCTGTCAGTGCCTCGACTTCATTGCCGATCATCAGCGTCTGCATGACAAAGAAGAAAGCCAGGCTGGCCGCAAGCCCGAACGACAGGCGCTGTTTCAGCGACAGCATCAATCAGTCTGCTTGTGCAGGTGGCTTGTCCCCTGCCCCATCTGCCAGCAGCACGGTCGGGTCGAGCAGATAACCCTGTCCGCGACGGGTTCGAATCAGCTCGCGGTGCAGTTTCTTCCGCAACCGGCTGATATAGACTTCAATCACATTGCTATCTTTTTCATCATTGAAATCATACACATGCTCCACCAGTTGCGTTGCCGAAAGCACCCGCTTCGGATATAACATCATGTAACGCAGCAACCGGAATTCGATACCGGTCAGGTCAATCTCACGCCATACCCCTTCTGCCTGCCACAGAGCGATCTGACGATGTTCATCGAGCTTCAGGCAACCTATAGCCAGCTCCGCCCCACCGTGGCCGGACGAGCGGCGTACCAGTGTCTGCAAACGCACAACAAGCTCCTCAATATGAAATGGTTTACTCAGATAATCATCCGCGCCGCAATGAAAACCATCGACTTTTTCATGCCATGCTCCGCGTGCCGTGAGAATCAGTACAGGCGTACTGATACCGGCTGCACGCCACCGGGCCAGTATATTCAGCCCCGGCAAGCCGGGCAGTCCAAGGTCAAGAACAATCACATCATAGGGCTCGCTCTCACCCATAAATGCGCCATCAATGCCATCATGACTACAGTCTACGGCAAAACCACGG
>JAUZQH010000172.1 GCA_030951065.1 Mariprofundus sp.
CGCTTTGACGATGGCCATCATGTTTTTCCTGCCCAAAATTACCCGCGCCATTCCGGCCGGTCTGGCTGCTATTATCACCATCAGCCTGATTGTTATTTTCGGCGGGCTAGATACCAGGTCGGTGGGTGATATTGCTGATATCAGTGGTGGTTTTCCGGCTTTCCATATTCCGGAAGTGCCGTTCAACCTTGAAACGATCGAGATCATTCTCCCTTACGCTGTCATTCTGGCCGGTGTCGGCCTGATCGAATCACTGCTGACCATGAGTGTTGTCGATGAAATGACCGGCACGCGTGGTCAGGGCAACCGGGTCTCCATCGGACAGGGACTGGCCAATACCGTCAACGGTTTCTTCGGCGGTATGGGTGGATGTGCCATGATCGGTCAGACTATGATCAATGTATCGTCCGGCGGCCTGCGCAATTTATCCGGCATTGCCGCCGCCCTGTTTCTGCTGATATTCATCATGTTTACATCCGATCTGATTGCCATGGTACCGGTGGCGGCACTGGTCGGCCTGATGTTTATGGTAGTGATCGGCACGTTTGAATGGGGTAGTTTTAATCTGCTGAAAAAAATTCCACGCGAAGATTCCTTTGTCGGTATTATGGTTTCTGTTTTCACCGAATTTACCGATCTCGCCACCGCCGTAATTATCGGTGTCATTGCCACCGCACTGGTATTCGCCTGGAAACAGGCTCGCCACATCTACCTGATTACTGAAGATCGTGCTGACGGCTCCAGAGTACACCGGGTACACGGCCCGCTGTTTTTTGCCTCAGTACACCGTTTTAGTGAGCTGTTCGACCCTGAAAATGATCCCGATGAAGTCTATATCGATTGCGCCATGTCACGTCTGGCCGATCATTCAGCCATCGAAGCCATTGACAATCTGGCCGAACGCTACAAAAAGGCCGGCAAAAACCTGCATCTGACCCACCTGAGTCCCGAATGCAGAAAACTGCTGACTACTGCTGCCGAACTGGTCGAGGTCAATATCAAGGAAGACCCGAATTATCACATCGCAGACGACAAGCTGGCGTAAATCATCAGCATAAAGACATCAATACATCAGCGCTTCCCTAACGCGCATGGACTTTTTCCACCCCATGATATGAAATTTTATCATGGTGTGGAAAAAGTCCATGCGCGTTGTTTATTTCATATTAACCGGCAGGGACAATCTCTCCCTTTTTAATACTGAAAATATCCAGTTGTTTCTGCCCCACTCCGTCATGATCGAAACGCACATGGCCGGTCATGGCCGGAAACCCTTCCGGGTTCTGTAGCGCATCAGAAATAGCGCTTCCCTTCAGTCCCAAACGACTGGTCATTACAGTCGCAATACGCATGGTGTCGTAAGCCAGACGCATAAGGTCAGTTGTCTTGTTGCTGCCCCAGGTTTCCCTGTAAATAAACTGGAAGCGGCGCAGGGCCGGGTCATCACTGTCATTCCTGACCCGGCCCGATGAGGCAAAACGGGCATGTGAGAGATATCGACCGCGATCATCCAGCAAATGGCCATCCTGCCAGCGACTGCTTCCATAAACAGGCAATCCGGATATATCAGCATAGGCCATCTGACCAGCCAGCAGGGCAACCTGTTTGCCATTCAAAGCCAGATATATCGCATCAAAATTTACCGGCATGCGTATTTCCATATCCATTTCAGGTAAAAATACATTCAAATCCTCATCCAGTTCAGCCAGTACAACATCATCATCCGTTTCAAAACGCAATTGGCGCAAACGGTCACGATAATCAATCACGCCGGAATCCAGTTGCACGGTCTGCAGCACTTCGCCACCCAACGATTCGAAAGCAGCGACAAACATATCTGCTTCAGTCTGTTTTTCGCCGGCATCGGAGATCACCACCATGCGTTCAGCTCCATGCTGCCACGCATATTCGGCCATGACCTTCACCTGCGCCAAAGGCGACAGCGTGTGAATAAACAGAGCATCCGAGCGATGCGCCAGATCCATTCTGCCAGTCAGACTGATCACAGGAACAGATGACTTGAGATAAGGTAACAGTGCTTCAGTTGTTTCTGCCAATAACGGACCGATGATGATTTGGACAGATTCATCAGTCAGTTGCCGGTAAGCTGCGATCGCAGCGATTGGATCCGAGCCTGTATCTTCAATGCGCAGGGTAATGTACTCATTGTATTCCAGCCCGGCCAGAGCGATCCGAATACCACGCAATGCCTCCTGCCCGTAACGGGCATACTTGCCGCTCAATGGCAGCATTACACCAATTTTAGCCGCCCTGACTTCTCCGGATGCCCAGGATTGAAGCTGGCCGATTTCCGGAGCATTTGGCATGACTGTAGACAACAAATCCACAATCCTGCCAATTTCATCCATATTGCCGCTCATCAGGCGTGCACGTCCGACATACAGTGCAAACTCAGGTAAAATATCCGGCGACAGCCCCTTATCAAGCATCAATTGTTCCACTGTTTCCATTGAAGCGCGCCGGGCCGCCAGTCTCAACCAGTTACCCCGTCCTGCCTGATCGACTTCAGCCGCCGCCAGCAACCACCCCACGGCTTCACGTTCACCGGATCTTTGTGCAAGCTCAGGACCCAGGCTCAGAATTTCAGCCAGCAGTTCACGCGTCAGTCGGGGGTGGCGCAGGGACTGCTGCATCTGATCCAGAGCCCGGCCGGTCTCATCCTGTTCCAGCCACCACCTGGCCATCCAGAAATGCGCATAGGGAACCAGCGCATGCTGCGGATATGTCTGAATCGCAGATTTGGCAATTTCGTCAGCGCCCTGAAGATTCGCTTCGAGCATCAGCTGGGCTTTACGAAACGTCGCTTCCTCACGAATCGGTGCGGGAGCGCCTTCTGCCAAACGATCCAGCTCACGCATCAAAATACCAATATCTCCGCCAGCCCGGGATTGGGCCATGATACTTTGTATTTCGGCAGCCCCCCTAAACCCTTCTGCCATGTGAGATGCAGCAGGTTTTTCAATCGTTTCCGATGTCATTTTGGGCTGGCAGGCGCTGAGTAGAAGTAATGAAAAAGTTACAGCCAGCATTGCAGTCGGCCAGCGGGAGAGATAATGTATCCAGAACATGGATTCGCAGCCTAAACATCTATCCGCCTACGGCCAACTATTCGTCGTCGCCACCCCCATTGGTAACCTTGCCGATATGACTTATCGTGCCGTTGAAACACTGAAATCCGTTCATGTGATAGCTGCCGAAGACACAAGAAACAGTCGCAAACTGTTGCAACATTACGGCATCAAAACGCCTATGGTTGCTGTCCACGAGCACAATGAAGAGGCCATGAGCCAAACCCTGCTGGCACGGCTTGAAGGTGTAGAAAATGTCGCACTGATTTCCGATGCCGGTACTCCGTTAATTTCCGACCCCGGCTACCGTCTGGTGCGCAGCCTCCATGCCAAATCCATCAACATCGTTCCGATTCCCGGTTGCAGCAGTATATTAACAGCCCTGTGTGCCGCCGGTCTGCCAACCGATCATTTTCGTTTTGCCGGATTTCTACCCCGCAGTGGTAAAGCGCGGCAGACAGAATTAAATCGCATTGCCGGCGCGGATGAAACTGTCATACTGCTTGAATCCCCGCGTCGGCTGTTGGCCACATTGCAGGCCTTGCAACCATGCATTCAACCTGAACGGGAGCTTGTCGTAGCCCGGGAACTGACCAAATTACATGAAGAGTTTGTCCGGGGGCACTCCGATGAATTGATAACTCATTTCGAACAATCTCCCCCGCGTGGAGAAATCGTATTGCTGATCGGACCGGCCAGCGACGAAAGCGTTGAACTTACCGACCAGCAAATTGCAGACTGCCTGAGCGAACCATCCATGCAGGCATTACCCCCGTCAGCACGTGCCAAAGCAGTTGCCCACGCACTGGGCATCAACAAATCGCGAGTCTATTCGCTGATTACGGGACGTTCGTGAATTCAGCTCAATGAGCAACGTTCAGTGAGCACAAAACAGGGGCAACAGGGAGAAGATCGTGCGGCCCGTTATCTGCAACAGCGGGGATATACGGTTCTGGAACGAAATATACGGCTTGGGCGCGGCGAGCTTGATATTGTCGCACAATACGGGAACCTTATTGTTTTTGTTGAAGTCAAAGCACATCAGTCGCGTGAATCAAGCTTGCTGGCCATGCATCCGGATAAATGTGCCCGCCTGCGATCTGCAGCTGAGACATGGTTGAGCCGGCATACAAAACACGCTAACTGTCAATGCCGCTTTGATTTAATCATCCTGACCCCTAGAGTCGGCTTACCGGCGTGGTTACCTCCACGCATTGAACACATGGAGGACATTATCAGGTGAACAGCAGTCAGCAGAATGCGTATCCTTTGATTGAACGGGCCTTTACCGAAGGCATTGAACTGCGTCGACAGAGTCTGAAACAGCTGGCCGAGCCACTGCAGGATGCAGCCCATGCCATCGTCAACTGTCTGAAAAATGGCGGTAAGGTATTGGCCTGCGGCAATGGTGGTTCAGCAGCTGATGCCCAGCATTTTGCTGCCGAACTGGTCAATCGTTTTGAAATTAACCGCCCCGGCATGGCAGCTGTAGCCTTAACTCATGATGCATCCGTCATTACCAGCATCGCCAATGATTTTTCCTTTGCCCAGGTGTTTTCCAGACAGGTTGAAGCACTGGGACGGCCGGGAGACCTGTTACTGGCTATTTCCACCAGTGGCGACTCGGAAAATATTGTAGCTGCCGCCGACGCCGCTGCTGCCGCCAGCATGCAAATCATTGCACTGACAGGTAAGGACGGTGGCGCTCTGGGCCGTAATGCACATGTAAAACTGCATCTCAATATTTCACACCCGTCCACGCCCCGTATTCAGGAAATGCATATCACCTGTCTGCATATTCTCTGCGCACTGGTTGATCAACAGATGTTTGGAGGTACTCATGACTATTAAACCGCTTTCTTTCAGCAAGCTCAAAACCGTACCGTTGGCCAACCGCAAGGTTGACAGTGACAGCAAGGATTTTGGTGCACCATTCCAGCCCGGCAGCGGATTTGAAAGTTTCCTCTGCAGCCTTCCCAACCTGGGCTGCGCCGGCGACCTGTTTCATCTACGTGATGCCATCACTCAGGCCTTTCGTAACAAACATGCGATTATTCTTGCCTGTGGTGGTCACGTACTTGATTCCGGGCTTGGTCCGGTGATTTGCCGTCTCATTGAGCAAAAAATCATTTCAGGCCTGGCATTAACCGGTGCCGCACTGGAACATGATGTGGAAATTGCTATTTCCGGACGCACTGTGACAGCCCGTGAACGTGAACTGAGCAATGGCAATTATTGTATCACCGAAGAAACCGGCTGTTTCATCAATGATGCCATCAATTTCGGTACGCTTGAAAACTGGGGTATCGGCAAAAGCGTGGGGAAACACTTGCAAGAATCGGATATGGAACACCTCGATCACTCCGTAGTCGCCACAGCGTTTCGCTACGGTGTCCCTGTTTCCGTGCATCCGGCCATCGGTGCAGATGCATTCTGCTTCCATCCTTCTGCACATGGTGAATCACTGGGTGCTGCCGCCATAGTCGATTTCCGGCTATTGGCAGGTAT
>JAUZQH010000173.1 GCA_030951065.1 Mariprofundus sp.
GCCAGTTCATAACCAATCTGATAACGCGCCTGATAGACGTTGACGCCTTCGAGTGTTGAATCCGGGCGCGCAAAATAGACATATTCAAAGACGCAGAATTTGGGCTTTACAGACTGGAACGGATGCAGGCTTTCCAGCCCGTGTTCATCGATGACGACCATTTCGCCGGGTTCTACGTCGCGCACATACGTGGCGCCGACCAGATCGAAGGCGCAGGTCTCCGATGCCAGCACCCATGAGTCATCCAGTTTGCCGAGCACCAGCGGACGAATGCCGTGACAATCACGCATGCCGACCAGACGTTCCTCACCCAGCACCAGCAGGGAAAATCCTCCGGCCAGTTTGCTGACCGCGCCTGCCAGTCGTTCCTTCATGCTGGGAGCCTGGCTTCTGGCGACCAGATGAATGAGTACTTCAGTATCGGATGTGGACTGAAAGATGGATCCTTTTTTCTCCAGTTGTGTACGCAGTTCCGGTGCATTAACAATATTGCCGTTGTGGCACATGGCGATACCGCCATGGGCATATTCATAGGAGAAGGGCTGGCAGTTGCGCAGGCCGGATTCACCCGACGTGGAATAGCGCACATGGCCGATACTGTGCAGCCCGGAGAGTTTTTTGATATCCGATTTTTGAAAAATATCCGCCACCAGCCCCATGCCGCGATGGGTGTAGAAGCTGTGACCGTCCGTGCTGACAATACCGGCCGATTCCTGCCCGCGATGTTGCTGTGCATATAGGCCGAGATAGGTCAGATTGGCTGCTTCGGTATGGTTGAATACACCGAAAACGCCGCATTCATCATGGAAGTGATCATAGCTGTCGGAAACAGTCATATCGATCTCATCTCCTGTTCGTTTCGAAAATAGATTTTATAGCTTCTTTATCTTTGGCCGGAATAATGTCCTGCATACGTGTATTGGCACTTTGCGGTGAAGCGTATCTGGCGCCACTTTGTCTGGAAAACGGGTAACCTTGTGGAATCATACCGCCCAGCATGTTGCCGAGTTCGATGGCATAGGGTGCAAGCAGACTCTTCTTTAGCCAGGGTTCGTTGGGTTTGGTGTAGGATGTATAGACCAGAAAGCAGACGGCAATCAATAACATGCCGCGAGCGGCACCGAAAAAGACCCCCAGTGTTCGATCGGTAGCGGTCAGTGCCACGGCATCGACCAGATGGTGAATGATTGCACCGACCAGTCCTACTAAAATCATGACAATCACGAATACGAGCACAAAGCCGGCAACATCGGCAGCTGTGGGGTTGAGTATCCACTGACTGAGGAAGTCGCCTGTACGGCCCGATAGTCTGCTGGCAACCAGAAAGGCCGCAATGAGGCCGATCAGCGAAACTATCTCGCGTACAAAACCTCGCCATAGCGATAACACCATCGATAATCCGACGATAGCTATCAGAATATAATCAACAAAATTCAAGTCAGCCCTCAATCACTGCAGTTAGAATGCTCTGAACATTCAGAGTATTTGTTCGCAAATGCAAAATTGCGTTTTTTTGCATACTGAAAAACCACACTATTGTTGTTTCTCAGGCCTTTCCAGAATAAAGAAACTCAGGCCAACAGCTTCTGTGCTGCTTCAGATAAATGCCTGATCGCTGTCAGGGCAAGCGATGCTTTTGTCTGGCCGCGCATGTTAACAACGATATTGGCCTTCTGCACCCTCTCATGATTCTCAGTCGGCAACAGCAGTTTTCCAAAGCCCAGATTGGCAGCCTCTCTGGCTCTGGCTTCGGGCTGTCCGACCGGCCTCACTTCTCCGGTGAGGCCGACTTCTCCGAACACGGCAATATCCTCAGGTATTACTTTGTCCTGATAGGCTGATACCATGGCCAGCAATACAGCCAGGTCGGAGGCCGGTTCGTTGACACGTGCACCGCCGGCAATATTGATATATACATCATGCTGGGATAGCGGCAATCCGATGCGTCGTTCCAGTATGGCAGTTAACATGGCAACCCGTCCGGTATCGACACCGATAGCCGAGCGTTTCGGCGTGGCATAGACAGTGGGTGCAATCAGTGCCTGCACTTCGACCAGCAACGGGCGTGTGCCCTCCATGCAGGCCAGCACGACGGAACCGGGGGTGTCCCGGCAACGCTCGGCCAGGAACAGGCGGGAAGCATCGCGGACACCAATGAGGCCTTTATCGGTCATTTCAAATACGCCGATTTCCCCGGCCGGCCCGAAACGGTTTTTCACAGCGCGCAGAATACGGTGGGCATGGCCGCGATCACCCTCAAAATATATGACGGCATCGACCATGTGTTCGAGCACGCGCGGGCCGGCCAGTGCGCCTTCCTTGGTGACGTGACCAACCAGAATCAGTGCATGGCCGTGCTGTTTGGCATTCTGAATCAGGTTGGCGGAGCAATCCCGAACCTGGGAAACCGTACCCGGAGCACTGGTCAGGCGGTTGCTGACAGTGGTTTGAATGGAGTCAATAATCACGGTGGACGGTTTGATTTTATCAATCGTAGCCAGTATGGATTCCAGTTCACAGGCGGAGACAAGTAATAAATTCGGATGCAGGGCACCAATGCGTTCACCACGCAAATGCACCTGCTGCACGGATTCCTCGCCGGTAATGTAAAGTACAGGGGCTGAATATTTGTCTGGGGCCGGTTGATTTTCTGTGGGTTTATCCGCAGCAAGTCTGGCTGCTGCCTGCAGTAGAACGGTGGATTTTCCAATACCCGGGTCGCCACCGATTAATACAGCAGAACCGGGCACCAGTCCGCCTCCCAGTACCCGGTCCAGCTCATCAATGCGGGTGGATCGCCGCGGGCTGTCTTCCAGGTTGATGTCCGTGATGGATGATGTGGCCAGTATTTTTCCTTTGCCGGGCGCGCGGGCTGATGCCTGTTCAATAACCTGTTCGGAAATGGAATTCCAGCCACCGCAATCCGGGCACTGTCCCATCCACTTGCGATGTTCGGCGCCACAGCTCTGGCAAACAAAAAATGATTTAGCCATGCTGTCAGCCCGGCCTTTTCATGGATCCGGAGAGCTTTGACCCGGAACGTAAATGCATGAAATTATCTATCATTAACATGGCTGTTGATTCACCTGTGTCCTTGAGTTAATCGGATTGCATGAAGTATTCGGGCCAGTGTAACCGGAAAAGCGTTCCACTCCATCAGAAAATGCCCCGTCGTTGTTGTTTTCTCTTTCAACTCGACTTTGATGTGTGGATTCCGTACTCTGCGCGGCGTTGAAATGTGAGGTGATCGTAGATGGCGGATTCGATGACTAGGGCGATACTGGCACTGGCTGATGGACAGGTTTTTCATGGCGAGGCATTTGGCGCTGTTGGCAATACAGTTGGTGAAGTCTGTTTTAATACATCGATGACCGGTTACCAGGAAATCCTCACCGATCCTTCCTATACGGATCAGATTATTACATTTACCTATCCCCATATCGGCAATGTCGGTATCAATCGGACTGATATGGAGTCCGATTCGATTTCAGTGCGCGGTTGCATTGTGCGTGCACCGGCCCGCATTACTTCAAATTATCGGGCTGAAGGTGATCTGGATGTCTGGCTGGCTGATCATGGCGTGGTTGGCATTGCCGGCATTGATACTCGGGCACTGGTTCGAAGTCTGCGTGATAACGGTGCCCGGAACGGAGTCATTGCTTCCGATGGTATGTCTGAAGCTGATGCCGTGGCCAAGGCTCGTGAATGGGTTGGGCTGGACGGGCGTGATCTGGTCGGTCAGGTCAGCTGTGAACATCAGCGGCAGTGGCAGCAGGGAAGCTATGACCTCGACCGCAGTGATTATGGGAGTCCTGAATGCGCCAAACATGTGGTCGCATTCGATTTTGGTTGTAAACGCAATATCTTTCGCAAGCTGGCGGATCGTGGTTTAAAGGTGACCATTGTTCCGGCATCTGCCTCGGCTGCTGATGTACTGGCCATGAATCCGGATGGTATTTTTCTTTCCAACGGGCCGGGGGATCCGGCCGCTGTCGGTTATGCTGTCGAGACGATCCGTGAATTGCTGGATGCGGATACGCCGATATTCGGTATCTGTATGGGGCACCAGCTACTTTCTCAGGCGTTGGGGTTGTCGACATTTAAACTCAAATTCGGTCATCGTGGTGGCAATCATCCGGTTAAGGATGAAACCACGGGTAAAATAGAGATCACCAGTCAGAATCATGGTTTCGCCGTAGCCGATGATTATATTCCGGCACATGTTGAGATTACGCATCGCTCCCTATTTGACGGTACCATTGAAGGCTTACAGGTGAAAGGCAAGCCGATTTTTTCGGTGCAGTATCACCCCGAAGCCAGTCCCGGTCCACAGGATGCCGACTATCTGTTCGATCGTTTCGCGGGGCTGATGAACGACTAACTTTATCTATTGCTTCAAGGGGGTATGCTTCTACTCGGCCAAAGCATCCTTTGTTTTTTCTGTGTTTTTCGTGCTGATATGCCGGATATTTTTCCCGTATAGCGCCTGAAATCTGGTTTCAGGTATGAGTACCGGCATAATAATGCCTGTGGTATTAAGCTGTTTCCATAATGCTTCAGCTGTTGCTTTATCTGTCGGCGGGAAAGTAAAACGTTTGACAGGAATCGGAACCGTACGTTGTTGATGACGGTACTTTCTGCCCGTGCTTTCCAGTTTCTTTTGCATGCTTTCAGCATATTTCGCCTGATAGAAACGGCCCAGCCCAACCAGATAGGCAGCTTTTCCGGTTTTAATCACTGTCGTTTCAATATGATGTTGCTGCCAGAATCTGGCGGCTGCGTGGGCCTGTTTGCTGCTGTGGAACAGTTCCGCATCATCAAAGGCATGCATGGTTAAATCTTCCCTGCGTTGAATGGTGAGTGGTTCAAGATGCATGGCAGTAAGACGGTTCTCCAGCGCTGTTATGCCTTCTTTCGAAATCACGCGCCGGGTGACAACTCTCCACAGTTGTGGTCGGGATCGCTGTTCCGGTTGCACGGAGAGCCTGGACTGAAGGTCGGACGCAGTGTTCGGGCTGTTTGTCTCAGCCGGGTAGGTCGGAAGACTTGCCAGCACGGGCGTTGGGGCTGGTGCAGGCAACGGAGATTGCCAGGACAGCCATGCAAGACCAGCCAGTACTGTGGTCAGAATCAGGCGCCAGAGTATTTTCATGTTACCGGAACATGCGTCATGATTACGATCATAGCGAAATACTATACTATGGAGATGCTGATTAAAGGCATCCTGCCTGTAATCAGTCCGCAAATGCACAAATGCGATTTTGTATTTGCTTACAAATCAATCACTTGCGTGTTTGATTTGGCAGCCCGTCCGTGGGCTGCACGGAAGCACTGACACATCAGCGCTTCCCTATCGGGCAGTCACTTTTTAAGGAAACTCTGAAATACAGGAATATCGTTTGTGTCATTACAGACTATTTATAGTTCTGACAGAAATGGATGGATGAAATCCGGACTGGTTTATGCTTGAGTGCATGCATGAATATTGATGCGATCATGCAGGGAATCAGTACCTGGGCGTTGCCTGTGCTGTTTGCTATTGTGCTGCATGAAGTGGCCCATGGCTGGGTGGCGGACAGACTGGGTGATAACACAGCCCGTTTTATGGGCCGGCTAACACTGAATCCAATCAAACATATTGATCCGATCGGCACTGTTTTGATTCCTGTGCTGCTGCTGGTTGTCGGTTCACCCTTCCTGTTCGGTTATGCCAAACCGGTTCCGATTAATTTTCGTAAACTGAGGAATCCCAAACGTGATATGATCTGGGTGGCTTTGGCCGGACCCGTGACCAATCTTTTGCTGGCTCTCATTTCCACGCTTCTACTTGCCGTTACAGTGAATATGCCGGGGTCGATGGAATGGGTTGCCCAGCCATTGGCGTTGATGTGTCAGGCATCGATTATTATCAATGTCGTGCTTTGTATCTTTAATCTTTTGCCGCTGCCACCACTGGATGGAGGGCGTGTCGCGGTCGGTTTGTTGCCGGGGCCGATGGCCTATCAGCTTTCCCGTCTTGAGCCGTTCGGGTTTCTGATCATTATTCTGTTGCTGGTTTCCGGTGTGTTACAATCAGTCATCGGTCCGTTGATTATGGGTAGCGCCGGCGTCCTGATTAATCTCGCTTTGCTGCAATAGCTGCTTGCCAGTCGGCGTGCCGGGATGAATCTCCTTGAGATGAAGGCAAAGTTTGAATAGTGCAGTGATTGCAATTTTTGTTGGTTTGCATCAGCCTATGATGAATCATTGAGAGGGTATCAACGCACAGTATCTAACCCCTGTTTATGATATGAACTGCAGATTCGGGGCTTGATCCAAGTATGAGGGGGGCGAGATGAGTAGATTTAATGCAGCCAAAGTGTTGTTGGTTTTTGTACTGTCTTTGTTACCTTCAACCTCATTCGGGGCAATTGCATGGACGAAAATCGGGCCGAAAATAGCTAATGCGACAATTACATCACTAGCAATAAATTCTAGGAACCAAAATATTCTTTACTCTTCAACAGAGGCAACTGTTGTAGGCGCAGTATCAGGGGTTTATAAAACCACCAATGGAGGTAAAACATGGGCCTTAACTAGTTTGAGGAAAGACGTCGGTACACTTATCGTTGATCCGAATAATCCCAATATTCTTTATGCTGCGCCGTATACTCCAAGGCATACATTAAATGGTGGACTGTTTAAAAGTGTAGATGCTGGAGCTACATGGGTAAATATAGATATTATTAACCTTACATTC
>JAUZQH010000174.1 GCA_030951065.1 Mariprofundus sp.
GGATTGCTGAGCACATCTTCATCAGCTGTTTGTTCGACATGCGCCAGCAATGTGCCTTCGACACGCGCCTGTCGGTAATATTCCTGCTGCGAATATCCGTAATCGACAGTAAATACAAATCCGCACCCGATAATTCGAGCCAATTCGGCTTGCCAGTCAGCCAGGGCCGGGTTGTGTTCGGAAATATAATCATTCGGCCAGGCTGCTATCAGTTCAGGGGCAATAGCAGGAGCTTGCTGCATCGGCTCAGCCGCATCAGTCCAGCAGAAACCGGACTCGTTCAGACCAACGCCCCGCTCATAAAACGTTCCCTGCCGATAATGAAAACAGGGAACAGGAAAAGCATCGGGTAATTCATTGCTGTAGTAGATGACGTGTTGTACTTCCTGTACTTTTTCGAGCGAATCAACCAGTGCAACATCCAGTTGTCGTTCCGCGTACAATTTTTTTTGTCTTTCTCGTAACTGTGCGCAGTGTTCCACAGAAATTACTGTGGTTGGCGATTGCATGGGTAATTGAAAGAGAATATCCAGCAATGCGGCCAACTGCTGACCAGAACCGGAACCCTGCTCAATCAGCGTCCAGCTGACCGGTTCCCCCATTTGCTGCCAGCCATTGAGAACCAGATCAGCCATGGCCAGTGTTGACCAGGGTCCGAGTTCCGAAGCGGTCACAAAATCGCCCTTCTCTCCAAAAACAGTTTTCGTTTCATAATAACCCAGCCCCGGCTCATACAGTGCCACCTGCATGAAGGCCTCAAAAGGCAAATACCCGCCAGCATCAATAATGCGCTGGCGAATCGCCCGGGTTAATAACTGTTGATTTGACATGGTTGACGCTTTTACCCCTCCGGACTAACGTTTCGTTTATTACTTACCAACAAACGAGGAAAACAGATGTCTTCAGACTTAATTATTCATGTTAGCGACGAAAGCTTCGATGCAGATGTATTAAAAGCTTCCGGCCCTGTTGTTGTTGATTTCTGGGCCCCATGGTGCGGCCCGTGCAAACAAATCGCCCCGATTCTGGACGAAGTGGCAGCTGAGAAGCAAGGACAGGTCACTGTTGCTAAAATCAATATCGATGATAATCCGAACACACCGGGTAAATATGGCGTGCGCGGCATCCCGACCCTGATGCTGTTCAATAACGGTAATGTTCAGGGCACCAAGGTTGGCGCCGTCAACAAAGCCAAACTTACAGAATTCATCGACGAACACCTCGACTGATCTTTTCAGGGTAACAGCTTCAAAAGGCAGGGGTTTATCCCCTGCCTTTTTTATTTCCATACTGAAAAACTACAAAAACGTAGTTTTTCAGTGCTTCCGCGCAGACTATGGATAGCCTGCCACAATTTATCAGGGTAGATGAATTGGATGGCAATAAATCAGCATCACCTTAAATAAAGCTCCTGATAACCTTTGAAACTTCCGGAGTTCGTAGATAACCATACGACTTATGATGGATGCCTCCCCAGTCATTCGCCACCAGATCATCTTCAACCAATACGCCCCTGCCATTTGCTTCAAAATCCCCGGCCAGGTGGGCATCCATGGCTACAGGGTCTCTCTTGTCGGCAAAATTTGACCACTTATTCACAACGCTTGGAGTTCTAACTAACGCGTTTTCCTGTGCGATCTTATATTTAACATGTGGAAGCCCTAACGGGGAACCGAGTGTAATCAAATGATCAACAGTTAATCTTGGGTGTTCTTTTCCAATGCTCCTCAGAACATCATAAGCGATAATGGTTCCCATAGAATGAGAAAGAATCATTATTCGCTTGTCTTTATGATTCAAAATTGCATTTCGTAACCGGCCTCTTAATGTATCTCGTATACCTTTGTCTTTATAATACTTTGATAAATCCCCAAGCTTGCGTTTCAGAACTGCATCGGCTGCAGCATCCACACCAAAATGTTTTTTCATGGAGTCCATTATATCTCCTGCGAAATCGAAAACACCCGCTTTTACTGCATCCAGCCAACTCTCTTCATAAGTCTTTATCGCCCCCTCTGCAGCTTCCTTATATAGATCAGGTTCCGGATCAATCTCATCATACATAACGTCAGCCCAATATACCGAGACGAAATTTATCGGGGCATTATCGATTCCTTCATTTTTCTTCAAACCTTCCCGTATCGCATCTTCCCAACCTTTTGCCAAAACCTCAGCCGCTGGCTTATTTGCAAGGCCATGGATACCAATCAACATATGACTCATTAGTTCTACCCTCCCGTACGAGTTGTAACTTTCCTCATGTAATACCCTTATCAGTGTACATCTGCAACAGCAATGTATGGTAAAGGGGAACTATCGAACTTGAAAGACCAGCCTGATATCCTGATTTATTCCGGGCCTGACTATTGCATTGAATATGGGTCTGCTTGAGCTTGCAGCGCATGACAATTCAACTGCATATCGTTCTCGTCGAGCCGGAGATCCCTCCAAACACGGGGAACATTGCCCGGCTATGTGCCTGTACCGGATGCAAGTTACATCTCGTGCACCCGTTGGGATTCGAAATTACAGATAAGCAGTTGAAACGTGCCGGACTGGATTACTGGCAATATCTCGATGTTCAACAACACGAAAACTGGCAGGCAGCACGACAATCGATCGGTGAAAACAGAAACTGGTTCGGCCTGAGTTCCAAGGTCGAAAACAGCTATTGGGATGCCACATTTGCCTGTGGAGACGTACTGGTTTTCGGTCCGGAAACACGTGGACTCAGTGCTGACATACTGGCCGACCTGCAAGCACTCACCATTCCCATGCGCAACGATGCCCCCGTACGCTCCCTGAACCTTTCCTCGGCATGCTCAATTGTGGCATTTGAAGCACTGAGACAGTTGAAAACATTGAAATAACAGGAATTATCCACCGCCGCTATATGCATGTTAAACTTCTTTAAGAATTAGCCAACTATACTAGATTTAACTTTAATATAATCATATAACTGTTTGTTTATAAATGCATTCCTATGATGACTATATTTTATGCACGCGTCTTGTTGTGCTTCTCCTGATATATCAGGTATGAAAACACGAAGTTTTATCCACCAAGTTATCCACAGCCTCTGTGGATAGGGTTTACAAACCTTTTATTTGCAAAGAGTTGAGAAAATCAACCATAGAAATTAAATGTTCAGGACAGCAATTACATCCTGCGGTGCCGCAAGGCCGGCAGCGATTCACGCACCTGATGCAGTCGTTTTTTCGACAGCTCCGCGAGCACAACACCGTCCCCTTCCGGCAACTCGGCCAGCACCTCTCCCCAAGGGTCAATGATCATGCTATGCCCCCAGGTTTCCCGCCCGTCCGGATGCCTGCCCCATTGCGCCGATGCCAGCACATAGGTCTGATTCTCAATCGCTCTGGCTTTGAGTAAAGTCTTCCAGTGTATCCGCCCTGTCGTAGCAGTAAAAGCTGCAACATTGCACAGCACATCACAGCCATCATCGGCATAAACGCGGAACAGTTCGGGGAAACGCAGATCATAACAGATACTCAAACCCACCCTGTATTCACCCACTGAAACGGCAGCCGGCCTGAGTCCTGCCTCAATCAAAGCCGATTCACAGTAGGACTCACCCTCATAATCCATATCGAACAAATGGATTTTATCGTAAATCGTCAAAAGCCGGCCCCGTGCATCAAATACCGGACTGGCATTGCGAATCCGATCGTCACAACCGTTCAATAACAGTGTACCACCGATAATAGCCATCTGATGTGTTGCAGCCTGTTCGGAAAGAAAGCGGAGTGTTACGGAGTGGTTCTGGTCTTCGGCAAGCTGCTGTTTCTCTACATCACTGCCACCCATAAAGGAAAAATTCTCCGGCAGCAGTGCCAGTTCAGCACCTTGCCCGGCCGCCTGAGCCAACAGATCCTGAACGGTCGCAAGGTTGGTATCGCGATCTGTGCCGGAACACATCTGGATGCATGCTACACGCACAGGCGCGGTAAACTCCTAAGCAAATCGCCCGATTTTTTTAATCACACCCACATTCGCATCATCGCTGATCACCGGCACCAGCTTTCCATCACAGGCACTCATCAGCGTCATCATGCCGGGGCCGTGTCCTGCCAGCGGTGAATCCGAATGAATCACCACGCCAATCGTGACAGCGTCCTTGCGATAAGTCCGGCCATAACGGTTATCGTGATCCAGCACTGCCACAAAATCGCCGAATCGCAGCTTGTCCAGCCCGTATTCCTCAACCGTAGCCTGATCATGACAGAGAATATCGTAGTCGCCGGTTGTCACCGACAGTGCCCCGATACCGGAACCCATGGCATGGCCGGGTACCGTCACATGCACAGGTACCTCGATTTTGCCATCGTCCCGTTCTTTCAGTCCCCACGCATCGAGCACATCCGGATCAAGGCTGTAGATATACACATCGGGGTGATCAATCAGCTTCAGGCCCTGCCCGTAACCCCGAATCAGAAATTTGTCATCGCAGGTGAGTTTATCGAGTATTTCATCGGAAAAATCGAGCATCAGATGATCCACACCGCCATGATGGCCCAATACAGTTCCCTTCTCACCTTTGGCGGCTCCGGAAATCACCATGGCTTCATTGCCACAACAGGCCAGAAACTGGTAACCGGCTTCAGCCTTGCGGTTTTTGTGCGTCAACGTAGAAGAAACACCCGGTTCAATATGTTCACCGGCCCAGCCAAAAACCGAGTCACCGATTTTCACGTTATACGTAATACCGCCCGTGGAAGGCCAGGCAAAGATCTCACCGGCCGCCCCGACCTCGAACGGAGCCCATTGATTGGCAGGTGATACACCGCCCTGCACAGCGGTTTTGACCAGTTGTTCACGATTGGTTTTCAAGCTCATCAGCAACATCCTTTTTCAGCACACCCGGTGCCGGTGAATGTCCCATTGATAGCGCATCGCGAACCGTTTCGCAATCAGCGCGGATGCGCCTGAAAAACCAGCCAATCATCACTTCATCAATGATTTCAACCGCTGTTTATCCTGCTCGGAAGGATGATGCGTGATACCCAACAAAACCCCCGCAAGCTCTTTTTCCTGCTTGCTGGCAGACGCATCGGACTGCAATTGACGCAACTTGTCCGCATCGCTACCACCCACACTATGCCGCATGTTTTTCAAAGCATTGGCCAGAATTTTTTCGCCGGCACTTGTATGTTGATCCGCTACAATCCCGGCCAGTTTTTCCTGCTCGCTGCTATCCGGATAGTGATTCAAATGCATGATGATTGCAGCCATGGT